>DAOUGF010000173.1:0-2416 GCA_034429295.1 Chloroflexaceae bacterium | reverse complement strand
CCGGCGATCTAAAGTTGTTTGGCAGCGACGAACAGCAGATCGTTCTCGGTCTCTGAGAGGATATTTGGATAAGATCGTGTTCTGCCTCTGTGGGTCGCTGGTTACTCGCGCGCCAGTGCGGCAAGCTCCCAGATATCTCGGTCAGGATCATAGGCCTTGGATGAACTGCCTCCAAGCGTGTGAGGTTCGATGATGCCCGCATGTTTTAGCACGCTCTTGTACTGCATGAAGGTAGTGGAGCGGAAGTGCTGTGCCTCCACCTTGTGCCAGAGGATCTGCCCGTCGTCGCCTGTGATTGTGGCTACTGCCTCTGGATGAAAGAAAACGGCAGGTGTTAGAGCCTTATCCCGCTCTGCGCTAAGCAGCACGAGGGTACGCATCGACAGCGGAGATCCTGCTGCCTGAAGGGTATTGATCAGGAGCTGGGCAATGGGATCGGCGGTAATAAGCAGGCGGAGCACGGCGCCGGCTTGAGGGTGCAGCGCGGCCAAGGTCTCCCCACGGCTGCCGCTTACCAGCTGGTGGTGAATCTGGGCAAGTTGTGATGCCGTGGGGAGTAATGCAGTAACAGTCCGGCCGGTAAGAGTGAGCCGAGCCCGATCTGCCTGGAGTTCCACCAAGCCAAGCTTGGCAGCACCTCGTAGGGCGCCGCGGAGAGAGGCATCGTTCTGGGGCAGCACAGGATAGTAGGCCCGTGCCACTGGCGCTAAATCACGTAACGAAGCCCAGAAGTCGCTACGCTCCTGTTCCCAAGCCCATAGTACCGGCACCATCGCCAAGTAGTGGGTTGGCAAATTGAAGTAGAAAGGGCTGGTAAGCGCCACATTGACCGCAAACTGGCGGCGGATACGCTCAGCATGACGTAGCTGGGGCAGATGGACTGGTGGTAGGTCAAGTATCTCTACCTGATCAGGAAACACGGCGAGCACACCGATCGAGCGCTGTCGAGCGAGGGTCAGCAACTCCTGGGGCGGGCGTCCGGCGCAGGCCAGAAGTACGATGTGAAAGCCCCGCCGATATAGCTCGGCTTGGGCGATGCCACGTAGAAAGTCCCTGGTACCCTTAGCTTCTATGGCGACGAGTGACTCACCGTCGGCGAGACGACCAACAAGGTCGGGATGTACAGCAAAGCCGTCGAAAGCCAGAGTGAAGCGTTGAAAAGGGCGTAGATCTGTTGCGCCAAGGAGTCTAGGGTGGGCATCGGTAAATAGCGGCTCAAGCACCGAGACACCCAACAAGCCGTGCTTTTTAAGGAAGCGGCGGGTGGCGCGAATGACCTCGATCTCCTGCACGGCGGTGCTTCTCCTAGCGGAACCAGGGTGGCGGCAACAGAAGGATTGGGCCGCGCTGATGCACGGTGATTGTGTCGGCGTTCGTTGCGAGCCATCGCTCGAAGGCCGGCTGGAGCGATGGCAAGGCAGCTAGTGGCTGTTCAACAAAGGCCAAGTGGCGTGTGAGATGGATACGCGCGCGATGCCCATCAAAGAGCGGCTCACGACCATCGAGGCTGAGGTATCGGGCAACAGTCATCGCAGCCCCGGGTGTTGGCGCAAGCACATCTACGTAAGCACAAAACTTCGATGGGGCGAATAACAACCTTCGAGGCTCTACTACAAAGTAGGTGATAGTGCGCTTCCCCCATTGCTTACGGATGGCAGGATCGGTTAGCTCGCGCTGCCAGCGTCGCAAATTGAGAAATACCTCCAAGATGTCGCCGGCAAAATGAATACGCCCGATATTATCGGTGACCAACGGCTCGGTCACGGCAAACACACGATCTAGCTCGTCAGCGACGGGAAGCGCTTCTGCAAGCAGCTGTTGAAGGGGCGTGTCGTTCAGACGTTTGATCTCAGATGGTGAAAGATGGGGGAGCAGCGTCGTCTGGAAGGCCGCCATCCCGATTCGTCGCAACAATGTAACCGTAGCGGCGGACAAGTTGCGCCGTCCACGGCTAACATGGGGGCTCACCATTGACAAAAAGCTATCGTATGGAGGTTGGGGCTGGAAGAGATGAGCTGTGGCGAACTTCGCGTGATTGGCAACAGGATCAGCTCGACTGATTTCGAACTCTACCCAAATACGCCGGCCGTCGATGTGGGTAAGCAGAAGATCGGCTTTGGGACGGTAGCCAAGCAGCTCGGCGAGATCATCTGCAAGCAATGCAACTTCAGTGGTGACCGACCAGTTTTGTGGGCAGGTTTCGGCAAACGCATGTTGGAGATATGTCGGTAGTGTGCCCATACGTCACAATGCTACCCTCGGCGTCGAGGAGGAGGGCGATGCCATCGATCATATCGCGCACATCCCATTCCTCAACACGCGCCAGAGCGGGCCGTCGTAGCGCTCCACAACGGGGATGGGCTCGGCGCCGCCGCGCTTGCGGGCGGAGCACTTGAGGATCAGGAGGCGCATAGGA
>DAOUGF010000172.1:0-2076 GCA_034429295.1 Chloroflexaceae bacterium | reverse complement strand
CTCGGCGGGCGTCTCGGCGGGCGTCTCAGCGGGCGCCTCAACCTCGGGCGCCTCAGCGGCGGCCGGCTGCTCGGCCTCGGCGGCCTCAGCCTCAGCGGCCTCGCGCTCAGCCTCACCGACGCGGCGCAGCGAGAGGCCCATGCGCTGGCGCTGGCGGTCCAGGCTGATCACCTTGGCGGTGACGATCTGGCCGGGCTGCAGCACATCGCGGGGCTGGGTCTGCGGGTCCACATCCAGCTCGCTGGCGTGGATGAGGCCCTCGACGGCCTCCTCGACCTGCACGAAGGCGCCGAAGGGGGTGACGTTGGTGACAGGGCCGGTAACGAGCTGGCCGAGCGTGTAGCGCTGGTCGATCGTATCCCAGGGGTTGGCCTGGAGCTGGCGGATCGAGAGGCCGATCCGCTCGCGCTCGCGGTCGATCTCGACGACCACAACCTTCACCTCCTGGCCGGGCTGCAGCACCTCGCGGGGGTGATTGACCCGCTGCCAGCTGAGCTCGGAGATATGGGCCAGGCCATCGGCGCCGCCGAGGTCGATGAAGGCGCCGAAGTTGGTGAGCTGGTTGACGCGACCGGTGAGCACATCGCCGGGCTGCAGCTCGGTGAGCAGGCGCAGCTTCTGAGCCTTGCGCCACTCCTGGGTAGCGCTGCGCTCGCTAAGCACCAGTCGGTTGCGCTCGCGGTCCACCTCGATCACCTTGAGCGGGATCTCCTGGTTGACCATCTTCTGCAGGGCCTGCTGGCGCTCCTCAGCGGCAGTTCGGCCGTGGAGCTGAGCCACCTGCGAGGCTGGCACGAAGCCGCGGATGCGGTTGAACTGGACGAGCAGGCCGCCCTTGTTGAACCCGATCACTTTGCAGCGGGTGATCCCGCCGTCCTTGAACAGCTGCTCAGCGGTCTCCCAGTCCTTCGCCACCTGCACCATTGTGAGCGAGAGGATCAGGTCGCCGTCGCGGTTCTCAGGCTCCTGAACGTAGACCTGGATCGTGTCGCCGACCTGCAGCCCGCTGACGAACTCCTCGCCCATCTGGCGCAGATCCTGGGACGGGATCACACCCTCGCGCTTTGTGCCGATCGAGACCAGGATGCCACTGTCCTCAACCTGCATGATCATGCCGTCCCGCAGCTCACCGCGCTGCGGCCGGGCGTAATCGTACTCATCGAGCAGCTTAGTCCAATCGAGCTCTTCCTGACTCTCCAGAATCTCCTGATCCGGTTGCACCGACATGCTTCAAAGCCTCCTGCCAGAGTTTATTCATAGCCGGCCACCTCCGGGCCAAAAAAGAGCGCCACCTGGGGTGCAGGTAGGCGCTACAGGGCTATGCATGCTCTGCTATCGGGTTATGACGGCCCTGGGGCAGCCGATGGCGGCAACAGGGGCATCACGCCGGCGCCTACTTGCAGGCTCCGCTAAATGGCTGGCTCTCCGGTGCCATCGTAAGTTCTTTTACAGGCTGGAGGGTCGACCGCGGCGGATGACACGGCTATGTTTTACAATAGGCGGCATTATAGTAGAGAGTCGCACTAATTGTCAAATATGCCTCCGCCGCAAGGCGAGTGTAAAGAGAATGGCGCTGATCTTCATCTTCCTCGACGGAGTCGGGCTGGCACCAGCGAGCGAGCGAAACCCGCTCGCGGGCGCACCGACGCCCCACCTGCGGGCGCTGCTCGGCGGGCCGCTCACGCTGGAGCAGGCCCAAGCCGGCCCTACCTTGCTGTTGCGCCCGCTCGACGCAAGCCTCGGCGTGGAGGGGCTGCCGCAGAGCGGCACCGGCCACGTCTCGCTGCTGGCGGGCGTGAACGGGCCGCAACTCCACGGCCGCCACCAGCCCAACTTCCCGCCGGTGGCCCTGCGCCCGCTCCTGGCGGAGCGCTCGCTCTTCCGGCGGGCGCGGGCCGCTGGCCATAAGGTGGCCTTCGCTAACGTCTTCCCGCCCGGCTACTGGGAAGCCCTGGCAGCCCGCCGGTTGCGCCGCTCGGCGAGCGTGATCGCCGCCGAGGGCGCCGATGTGACGCTGCGGGGGCTCGATGAGCTGCGGGCCGGCCGCGCCCTGAGCTGGGACATCACCGGCCACGG
>DAOUGF010000171.1:0-20101 GCA_034429295.1 Chloroflexaceae bacterium | reverse complement strand
TGACCATTATTAGTATTATGAGAACCAGCATTGTTGCTATAGCAACCCATGGTGAGATATCAGACTTGAAGATTAACACAAGCAAGACCAACGTAACGGCAACGATCAAGAGGGCTCTGAGATGATAGTACACCATGTGACCGTCCTTATGCTAAAATGCTGGATGCGGTTCTCCTGAAGAGACGATTGCCTCATATAGCTGCATCATAGAAATGTCGTGCTCATTTCGACGCCGAGTTCATGCTGAGTTCGTGCTGAATTGGTGAATTTATGACAAGTAGATTTGGCGAGTTGTTAACACGTTATCGATTACAAAAGGGAATGACGATTGTTGAGCTTGCCGAGAAGACAGGCTTCGATCGAAACAGTATTGCTTCTTGGGAACGTGGTGAAAAGGTCCCTCGTGATCGAGGAAGATTAACCGAATTGGCTGAGGCACTCGGATTAGACCCGAACGCAGAAAGAGACTTTGCTGCTGCTGCCGGGGAGTTTCGCCTGCATAACACCAAAAGGAGAGGGCAAACAAAACCCGTCAGTAGCACTGCCACAAAAAACGGCGTATTGATTTATGGCAGCAAAACAGAAACGCAACCATTTAGCAGTTGGTTGCTTGTTTCTGAGGGAGGAAGATACTCTGAAAAGATAAGATTCTTTAATAGACCGGAGGATGGCCTATGGACCATAGAAGTTAAGAGTTTCGGAAATGAAGTTGTAGGAACTAACAGGGCAGTTGGCACAATCTTAGGAAGAGTTGAGTTTGACTATAAGGCCGAGGCATCAGACACCACAAACAATCTTGTATTATATGCAATTCCAAGAAAGGAAATATGGATGGGGCGGATTGAAATCATAGAGCCGACACCACAACGCGAAGGAGTCCATCATCTACGTCAATCCTATCGGGCAGAATACATCATCCCTATGAATGACATTGGAGATGGAAAATGGCATCATGCAGTATTACCATTTGATTTCCGAAACATCCCCGGCGTAGTTTACACAGTAGTTGCTCCGCGAATCAACGAAGGATGCAAAGAAAGAGCATTCGGCCATCTTCTTGTATCGAACATTCAGGTTCTAGTGTAGTCAAGATAGCGGTCCAACCACGCTGTGCAGCCGACACCGCTGGCGCGGCCGATAACCTGGGCGCGATTCACCCAGCCAAACCGCTACGGCCTTGCGTCAGCTCCCACATTCGCGCAGGGCTGAGACGTGTCTCGGTGTCGTGAGGCTGTCGTTAGCCACACCGGGACGGCCGCACGCAGTTTGCCTGGTAGGGGGCGTGTGTGCCGCCGCGAGTCCCCCTCTCGACGCCTACCAACGGCGCAGCTAGCCGCTTGGCGTTGGAGGGCTCACTCTCGCCCCACCTAGAGCATCCGGCCTCAGGCGGGGGCCAGCCGCCGGTCCTCACCCCGGAAGCGCACCACCCGCCGCCGGGTCATCTGCCCGATCCGCGAGAAGGTCGAGAGGGTGATCGCCCCCTGGTCTAAAAGCTCCGTGGGGGTGAGGTTGCTGGTGATGATTGTCCAGCCGCCGAGCGCGTAGCGCCGGTTGATCAGGGCATCCCACACGTCCGCCGCCGCGGTCGTCTCCTCCTCGGATGCGCGGCGCACAGGCCGCCGCCCTAGATCATCGATGACGAGCAGCCAGGTCCGCTCACCGTAGTGTGTCAGCAGCCGCTCCTGCTCCTCAAGGGATGCGCCCCAGTAGGCCGCGAGCAGCCGCTTCTCCTCCACCAGGGCGGTGCGCCGCCCCACCGCCCGCGCTGCTAACGCGAGGCCTGCCGCAAGATGGGTCTTACCACACCCCCGTGTGGGGCTGGTGAGGTAGATCATCGCGGGGGGTGCGTTCTCGTCCGCGAGCACCACCCGCCCCAACCCACGGAGCGCCTCCAGCCAGCTCGTTGCCACATCAAGCGGGTGCTCACCTGATGGGCCCGCCTCCAAAAGCTCCCGTCGGAATCGCGTCAGGGTGAGGCCCTGGGCTGCGAGCGCCTCCAGATCGTCGGCCGGGTCGCGCCGGGCGTAGGCCCGCGCGAGCTCGGCCCGCCATGCCAGGTCCCGTGCCTCGGCGGCCTCGATGGCCTGTTCCCGGCAGGGGCAGGGGCGCCAGACATAGCGCGTGCTCCCACGCCAGGGCACGGCCAGCACCCCCTGTGGCGCACCACACGCGGGGCAGGGGCGCGTTGCAGCAGCGGTCAGCTCCTCCACCCTAGACCTCCTCAAAGATCGTGCCGAGGTTCATGCGCACGGAGAGCGGGGCGCGGCTACTGTGCCGCGTAGCTGCCCGCTCAGGCTGTGCCGCCGGGGCGGGTGGTAATAGCGCGGTGCTGGCCCCGGCTATAATGGGAGGCACCTCTGCTCCGCACAACCTATTGCCTCACGCCTTACGGGCGGCCAACAGAGCCTCATCCCTGCCAGGAACCTTGCCTATGGCTCGCAGCACCACCCCCTCGTTCGTCGTCGTGCTCTGCCTACTCGCGCTTGCCACCTCGCTCCTCCCGGCCGGGCCGGCCCACGCTAACGCCTCCGCCAGCCCCAGCCAGCAGGCCACGCCCACAGTCACCGTGAGTGGCACGGTCCACGACCCCGTCCTCGGCTGGCCACTCTACGCGCGCATCACCGTCAACACGGGCGCTGGCCCCCTGACGACCTACACCAATCCCACCACCGGGTTTTACAGCGTGGCGCTGCCGCCGAACAACAGCTATGCGTTCCGTGTTGAGGCCATCAGCGCCGGCTACCGGGTCGAGACGCGCACGGTAGCTGTCGGTGACGTGGACCAGACCGAGCTGTTCACGCTGGAGCCCGATGTCGAGTCCTGCGTGGCGCCCGGCTACCTGAAGACCTCTACGACGCCCCTCCTCGCCGAGGAGTTCTCAGGCGGCGCGCTCCCCGCCAGCTGGAGCAATATCGACAACATCGCCACCCATGGCGCATCGCCCCAGCACTGGCGCTTCGACGACCCCGGTGGCCGCGGCAACCTGACCGGTGGCTCGGGCGGATTCGCGGTGATGGACAGCGACTTCTATGGGAGCTCTGCGATCCAGGACGCGGAGCTGCGCACGCCCACCATCATCCCTGGCGCAGCGCAGGTGGTGCTGCTTGAGTTCGACAGCGACTTTCGACGCCTCGGCGACGAGAAGGCCGATGTTGACGTGAGCATCGACGGCGGTGTGACCTGGAGCAACGTCTGGCGCAGGACGAATGCGAACTCCCGCACGACCCACGAGCGCGTCAACTTCTCGGCCGCAGCGGGCGGCCAGCCGGTGATGGTGCGCTTCCACTACTACGACGCCGACTGGGACTGGTGGTGGCAGATCGACAATGTGACGATCACAGCCTTCGACTGCGAGCCGCAGCCCGGCGGCCTGCTCGTCGGCAATATCTACGACGCTGCCACCGGCAAAGCCCTCAACGGGGCCACAATCGTCAGTGTCGAGGCGCCCGCCGTGTCGACCACCAGCTTTGCCACCCCCGACGACCCCGCCCTGGACGACGGGTTCTACATCATCGCCGTCCCTGCCGGCGAGCGCGCCTTCACCGCCTCGCAGCCGCGCTACGCAAGCATCACGGACAGCGTAACCGTGGCGGTGGGCCAGGCCAACCGCCATGACTTCCAGCTCCCATCCGGCCAGCTAAGCGGCGACCCACAGGCCGTCACGGTGACTGTCGCCGAGGGCCGCACGGCCGAGTACACGCTCACGTTGCGCAACACGGGCGGCGCCGACCTCACCTACTCCTTGGAGGAGTTACACGGCCTGTTCCCTACGAGCCCGGACAACCATACCGTTCCCGCCTTTGTTGATCTGCCCGCCCTGCCCACCGCTGTCTCGCGCGCGGCGGGCGCCGTCGTGGACGGCAGCTTCTACGTGATCGGCGGCGAGAGCAACGGGGACGTCGCCGGCCAAGTCCAGCGCTACGACAGCTCGACGGGCTCATGGGATGCCACGCTACCGCTGATGCCGACTCCCACCTCGAATTCCTGTGCCGGCGTGATCGGGACGGATATCTACATCGCCGGTGGGAACCTGAATGGCAGCGAGATCACAAACTTGCTGCAGCGCTTCCACACCAGCACGGGTGTGTGGGAGACGATCGACAGCGACCCGCTGCCGGTCCGGCACTTCGGCCTGATCTGCGGCGTTTACCAGGGCAAGCTGTATGTGTTCGGCGGAATCCCTGAGATAGAGTACAGCAGCGATACCTACGTCTACGACCCCTCAGCACCGGCCGGCACCCGCTGGTCGTCGCTCGCACCAATGCCGATCCCGGCCGCCTTCGGCGGCGCGGTCGTGATCGGCGAGCGGATCTACCTCGCCGGCATGCGGAACAACACAGCTGATCTGGCCACCGTCCTGGTCTACGACGTGGCCGGCGACAGCTGGTCGGCCCTGCCAAACCTGCAGGTGGCGCGCGGCGGCGCTGGCGTCTGGGCGTTCGGTACTACGCTCTACGTCGGCGGGGGCGGCTGGACAACCTACCAGAATTCAGTCGAGTCCTACGACACCGCCCAAGGGGCGAGCGGTGCGTGGAGTTACGCCACCCCGCTGAACCACGGGCGCCGCACCTTCGCCGTCGCCAACGATACGGAAAACCAGCAACTCTACGTGGCGGCCGGCTGGGCCGGCACCTATCTCAGTAGTGCCGAGACGATCCACCTGGTCACCGATGTGCCCTGGCTGAGCGAGGCGCCCACAAGCGGGTCGATCGCGGCCGGCGCGGCCCAAGCGGTGACCCTCAGCTTCGACGCCAGCGCTCTGGCGTCGGGGACCTACCACGCGCAGCTCAAGGCGCTCACGGATGCGCCCCAGGCGCTGCGTATTCCCGTGACGATGATCGTCGGGCGCTTCGGGCTTCAGCTCGCCGCCCCCGTCACGGCACAGACGGACGACCCCGGGGCGGTGGTGCGCTACAACCTGACCCTCACCAACACCGGCAACCTCACCGACAGCTTCTCGCTGTCCCTTGCCGGCAACAGCTGGCCGACAACGCTCAGTGCGACGAGCGTCGGCCCGCTCGCCCCTGGTGAGGCGGCAACCGTTGCGATCGAGGTGGCCATTCCCGCCGGCGCTATGGCTGGCGCTACCGACCACGTCGTGGTGACGGCCACCTCCCTGAGTGATGACCGCCAGGAGGGCACAGCACACCTGACAACCGCGGGCGCGGTGCGCGGGTTGGCCCTCGTGGCTCCCGTTACGGCACAGACGGACGAACCCGGGGCGGTGGTGCGCTACAACCTGATACTCACCAACACCGGCGACCTCACCGACAGCTTCTCATTGACCCTTGCCGGCAACAGCTGGCCTACAACGCTCAGCGCGACGAGCGTCGGCCCGCTCGCCCCCGGTGAGGCGGCAACCGCTGCGATCGAGGTGACCATCCCCGCTGGCGCGATGGCTGGCGCTACCGACAGCGCCGTTGTGACGGCCACCTCCCTGAGTGATGACCGCCAGGAGGGCACAGCGAGCCTGACAACAGCCGCGGGCGCGGTGCGCGGGTTCGCTTTCGTGGCTCCCGTCACCGCGCAGACGGACGAACCCGGCGCAGTGGTGCGCTACAACCTGACCCTCACCAACACCGGCAATCTCACCGACAGCTTCTCGCTGACCCTCGCCGGCAACAGTTGGCCCACAACGCTCAGCGCGACGAGCCTCGGCCCGCTCGCCCCTGGTGAGACGGCAACTGCTGCGATCGAGGTGACCATCCCCACCGGTGCTATGGCTGGAGCTACCGACCATGTCGTGGTGACGGCCACCTCCCTGAGCGACGCGACCCGTGTTGGCAACATGACCCTGACGACGAGCGCGAGCCCGCAGGAGGAGGAAGAGCAGAGATACTCGCTCTTTCTACCGCAGCTGCGGCGCTGAGCCGCCGGCAAGAAGGTGCCCAGGCGAACCACAACAGCCCCGCTCCTTCACAGAAGAGCGGGGCTGTTGTGTGGGCGCTGCACGGCGGGGCTACGTGCTCGTTGGGCTCGCTATTCCCGTCCGCGGGTCGTTTGTCATCCTCCCGCAGCGCGTGCTTGATACGCCCCAAACCGGGACCGTCCATCTGCCTCGCCTGGCGATAGCGATGGCATGCATCCCTCCCCACCACCGTTGCGCCCGAACATCGCGGTCTGGGCGCCGAAGGTCAAACGCCACAGGTGAAACTCGACCCACGCAAGGACGGCGCCTGCTTCTCTGGCAGCCTCGACCTGCGGACTGGCAAGGAGGTGGTGACGCGTAGCGAGGAGATGAACTCCGCGGCAACGATTGCGCATCTTGCAGCGCTGCTTGCGGCCTATCCCAACCGCTGTATCCTGCTCTTTTGGGACCGAGCCCCTTGGCATACGTCGACCGAGGTCAAGGCCTTTCTGCAGCGACATTTATGAGCCTTCGTCGATAATGCTCCTCAGCTGCGCGGCCTGGCTGCGCAGCTGCTGGTAGTAATCGGACTCGGTGATCTCGGCCACTTTCTTCGCCTGGCGCGCCTCATCGATCACGATGCGCAACTCCTGCACCTGCTGCTTCAGGCGCTCCTCGCGCGCACGCACTTCCTGTGCCATGCGCTGAAAAACCCTTGCCAGCTGTCCAAGCGCGTCGCTACGGCTCGCGACACTGTTCAGGCTGTGGGGCTCGAAGGTAGCCGCCTCGACCTCGCCCGCCGCCGCGATCACGTGGCCTACCTGCTCGAGATACTCTAGCTCCAGATCGCGCAGCCGCTTGCTCGCCAGCGAGGCGTTGATCCGGGCGCGCAACAGCACGGGGTCAAACGGCTTCGGCAGGTAATCGGTCGCGCCCATCTCGATGCAGCGCACCACGCTGTCTAGCTCGTCGAGGGCTGAGATGATGATCACCGGGATATGGCGCAGGTAGGGGTCGGCCTTCATCTGCTCCAGCACCTGGTAGCCATCCATTTCCGGCATAAGCAGGTCGAGCAGCACTACATCGAAGGGCCCCTCGCGCAGCAGAGCGAGGGCTACCTGCCCATCCTCGGCCGTTTCGACGCTGTAGCCCTGATCCTCAAGGCTGGCCGCCAGGAGCGTACGGTTGAGCATGTCGTCGTCCACTACCAGCATCATGCCGCTTGCATTCGTCATGGGCTAGAGCTCCTTACGGATGTGCTCGAGGGCCGCGCGCACCCCCGCGTACTCGCGCTCAATCTGCGCCACCAGGTCCGCAGCACCCTCAAGCTCCCCGGCCTTCCCCCGATTCTCCAACTCCTGGCACAGGGCGGCCAGGGCTTTCGCGCCGAAGTTCGCGCTATTCGACTTGAGGGTGTGGGCCGCCCGTCTGAGCTCCTCGGCCTTGCCCTGCGCGAGAGCCTGTCGCGCGCTCGCCTGGAGCTTCACAGCATCGTTGAAGAACGAGTCGATCAGGGCGGGGAGCATCGCCGCCGCGCGCTTGCCCAGGGTCGCTTGGAGCCGCGTGATGGCAGCGGGGTCGATCGGTTGGGCCGCGCGGGTGAGGGCGCCCGCAGACGGCACGCTCGGCTCAGGGGACGGGGCGGCCGGCGCCGCGCGCCCGCCCGATGCTTGCTCGGTCGCCGGCCTGCTCGTGCGGCCGAGGGCGCCGATCAGCTCCTTCACGTCGATCGGCTTACTGATATAGTCGTCCATCCCCGCGGCCAGGCACAGCTCGCGGTCGCCCTGCATGGCGTTGGCGGTCATGGCGATGATGCGTGGCTGGGCCGCGGGCGGGAAATCGGCGCGGACGCGGCGGGTGGCCTCCAGACCATCCATCTCGGGCATCTGCACGTCCATCAGGACCACATCGTAGGGCTGGCGGCGCAGCGCGTCGAGCACCTCGAGCCCGTTGGCGGCCACATCGGCCCGGTAGCCCAGGCGCTCGAGCATCAGCAGGGCCAGCTTCTGGTTCGTGGTGTTGTCCTCGGCGAGCAGCAGGCGCAGCGGCAGGCGCTCGGCCATGTGCGCGTCGAACGCCGACTCGGACTCGCTGGCGGCGTGGCCTCGGCGCCCCGCGGTCAGGCCCATATCGCCGGTGAACAGCTCGATCAGCGTGTCGTAGAGCTGTGAGGCCTTGAGCGGCTTGGTGAGCAGGGCGGCGAACAGTTCGTGGGCCCCCGCCTCGCCCCGGCCCAGCGAGGTCAGGAGGATCAGCGGGAGCGCCCGCGCATCGCGCTTGCGGCGGATCGCCTCGGCGAGCTGCAGCCCATCCATCTCGGGCATCAGCATGTCGAGGATCGCAAGGTCGAAGGGCGCGCCCCGGCGGATGAGCTCCAGTGCCTCGGGGCCCGACGCGACCGCCTCAGGCTCCATCCCCCACCCCTGCATCTGCAGCGTGAGGATCTGGCGGTTGGTCGCGTTGTCGTCCACGACGAGCACGCGCTTGCCCCGCAGCTGGGGCTGGTCGCCGCTGAGGTAGCGCGCCCTGGCGCTCTCGGCGGCGGGCGCCAGGATGGTGAAGTGGAAGGTGGTACCCCTGCCCGGGACTCCCTCGCTCTCGACCCACATCGTGCCGCCCATCAGCTCGGCCAGCCGCTTGCTGATCGCGAGGCCGAGCCCGGTGCCGCCGTACTTGCGGGTGGTCGAGGCGTCGACCTGGCTGAAGGACTTGAACAGCCGGTCGAGCTGGTCGGGCCTGATGCCGATGCCGGTGTCGCGCACCGCGAAGTGCAGCTCGTAGTGGCCGTCACTCGCCCGATTGCCGCTGTCTGCGTGCGCGCCCTCGGCGGAGGAGAGAGAGCGGGCAGTCAGCGAGAGCACGACCTCGCCGCGCTCGGTGAACTTCACCGCGTTGCTGAGCAGGTTCAGCATGATCTGGCGCAGGCGGGTGGCGTCACCGACGATCGCGCTCGGGGCGTGGGCGTCGATCTGGCAGGCCAGGTCGAGCCCCTTCTCGGCGGCCTTGGTGGCGAGCAGGTCGAGGGCGCTCTCCATACAGTCGCGCAGGTCGAGCGGCGCGGTTTCGAGCTCCATTTTGCCGGCCTCGATCTTCGAGAAGTCGAGGATGTCGTTGATGATTGAGAGCAGGGCGTCGCCGCTGGAGCGCACGGTGCGGGCGAAGTCGCGCTGCTGAGGGGTGAGCGGCGTATCGAGCAGCAGCCCGGTCATGCCGATGATCGCGTTCATCGGCGTGCGGATCTCGTGGGACATGGTGGCCAGGAAGGCGCTCTTGGCTTGGGTGGCCTGCTCGGCGGCGGCGCGGGCCTCCCTGGCCTCGGCAAAGAGCCGGGCGTTCTCGAGCGCGATCGCCGCCTGCTGGGCTAGGCCGCTGAGGAACTCGAGGTCGGCCGGGGAGTAGGGGCTGCCGCCTGTGCGCCAGACGGCCATCATGCCGGCAAGGCGCTCGCCGGCCAGCAGCGGCGCGGCCATCAGGCGCTCGTTGGTCGCATCGGGCGTGCCGGGGATGGACATCGCCCGCGGGTCGCGGGAGGTGTCGTTGATCGCCTCGGCGGCGCGGCGGCGGGCCAGGTCGCCGATGATGCCCTCGCCGATGACGATGGTGTCGGCCAGGATCTCGGCGGTGATCGGGCCCTGGGCGACGATCGCGCGCATGGTCATGCCGTCGGGCTCGGGCAGGTAGACGGCGGCGGTATCAGAGCCGAGGAGCTCGCGAGCGGCGCTGGTGATCCGATCGAGGATGCTGGGCAGTTCGAGGGTGGCCGAGATCTCGCGGCCGACTTCGGCGAGGGCGGCGGTCTCGCGCGCGCGGCGCCGCGTCTCGGCGTAGAGCCGGGCGTTCTCGATCGCCGTGCCAACATTGGCGGCGAGCGTGGTCAGCAGGCGCACGTCGGACTCATCGAAGAAGCCCTCGCGCTCGACGCTCTGGACGCTGACCACGCCGATCGGCTGCTGGCCGGCGAGGATCGGCACACCCAGGTAGGAGCGCACACGCTGGCCGATGAGCTGCACGCCTAACTCCTGCTCGCGCCGGTCGATATCCTCGTTGATCAGCAACGGCTGGCCCGTGCGCAGGATCTGGCTGGTGAGCCCCTCGCCGTACGGCAGCGGCGTCAGCGACTCGCCGTGGGTATAGGGGAAGGTGATCAGGTTCGTCGCGTGGTCGAGCAGTGCCACGTAGACGATATCGGCTCGGAAGGTGGCCCGCAGCTGCTCGCCGACCAGCCGGATCAGCGCCTCGAGGTCGAGCTGGCCGGTGATGGCCTGGCTGACCGTGTTGATCGTCTCCAGGTCACTGTTGCGCTGCTCGGTCTCTTCCAGCAGGCGCTTGGTCTCCTCGAACAGGCGCGCGTTCTCCAGAGCCACGCCCATGCTGGCCGAGAGCGTGCTGAGCAGGCGCACGCTGCGCTCGTCGAAGGCGTGCTGGCGGTAGCTCTGCACGCTCACCACGCCCAGCACGCGCTCGCCGACGATGATCGGCACCCCCAGGTAGGACTCTGGCTCCACCTCGTCACCGACGGCGTTCTGGGTGGGTACCGAGCCCGCGCTGTCGGCCTCCTCGCCGGTGCCGAACACGAGCGGCTGGCGCGTCTGGATCACCTTCGAGGTCAGCCCTTCGCCCAGTGCAAGCGGCTCGTTGTCCTCGACGTAGCCGCGGTCATAGAGATAGATGGTTTGGATGATCTGGTTCTGCGGGTCGAACAGCAGGATCTCGGTCGCCTCGACCTGGAAGATCTCACGCACCCGGTCGCCGACGATGCGGGCGATGGTCTTCACGTCGAGCTGGGAGGCCATAGCCTCGCCGACGCTGTTGATGATCGCCAGCTCGGCGGCGCGCTGATCGGTCTCGGCCAGCAGGCGGCGGGTCTCCTCAAAGAGGCGAGCGTTCTCCAGGGCCACGCCCATGGCGGCGGTGAGCGTGCCCAGTAGGCGCGCGTCGGCTTCGGTGAAGGCGTGCTGACGCATGCTCTCCAGCGCGATCACGCCGATCACCTCCTCACCGGCCAGGATGGGCACGCCGAGCCAGGACTCGGTCGGGTCCTCGTCCAGATAGAGCGCGCCGTACCTCCGCTGCTCCGCAAGCGTCCCGAGCACAAGCGGCTGCCGTTGCCGGATGACGATCGACGTCAGACCCTTGCCAAGCTCGAAGGGCTCAGAGTGGACGCGCTCGCCTTCCAAGATCTCGTAGGGGAAATGGATCCGGCTGGTCTGGCGGTCATACAGCGCGATGTAGATCGAATGGACCGCGAACAGCGCCCGTACCCGCTCGCCGACCAGCTCGATGATCGCCTGGAAGTCGAGCTCCCTGGCCAGGGCCTGCCCGATCTCGTTGATGAGGGCCAGCTCGGCGTTGCGCTGCTCCAGGGCGGCGTTGGCCGCCCGCAGTTCCTCCGTGCGCTCGTCCAGCAGCCGGCGCAACTCGGCCAGTTCGGCGAGCGCTTCGGTTGGTGTCCCGGCCTGGTCGCTCATGCTACTCACCTGTTGTCGTCCCGCCGTCAGTGCGAGGACAGCGTGATCCGCACCCGATAGCCCGCCCCGTCGATCGGTAGTACCGCCAGCCCGCCGGCCCGGCCCAAGTCGAGCCGGCGGATCTCCGCGCCATCGTCAAGCTCCACCTGTGCCGGCAGGGGCGCCGGGCGGCCCTCGGGCGTGAGCGCGTGGGCCCAGAGCTTCAGCTCGCGCGCCGGGGTGGCCGGCAGCTGCACCGTGAGCGATGTAGGTGATGGCAGCTCGACCTCCGCCCCTCGCATGTGCCGCTCGCCGTCAGGGCCATGGGCGTGGATGTCGGTGGAGAGCGGCGCGCCATCGGCCATCACGCGCACACAGGCCTGCCCGCCGAGCTGTCGCTCCACGCGCAGCTCGATGACCGCGCGCGAGCGGAAGGCGCCGCGCCGGAAGCAGTCGACGGTCAGGCCCACCGTCACGGCCGCCACAACCAGGGCCGCGACGCGCTGGAGCGGGTTGTCCCAGATCACGGTGCCGTGCAGCACGATGCTCATCAGGAACAGCACATAGACGCCTGCGACCACGGCGGGGTGGCCGAACCAGCCCACGGCGGCGGGCAGCCCGTACTCGCCCCTACGCCTGCTGGCCACCAACATCAGCACCGGGAAAACCCCGGCCAGCAGGGCGGCGCCGATCGTGCCCAGGAACCCCAGGGGACCGGCGAACGACTCCTGCCGGGTCCACAGCAGCCACTCGATCAGCAGGAAGATCGCGGCAACGGGGGCGCTGCCGAGGATGAAGCGGCCGCCCCGGCTGGCGGCGAAGCGCCGCAGCGGGTTGCCTGCGCCCCCGGCCTCTCGCGCGGGCAGCCACTCACACACCTGGTTGTACAGCGCCAGCGAATAGTGGATCGAGGCCATACCC
This sequence comes from Chloroflexaceae bacterium, assembly GCA_034429295.1. GTDB lineage: Bacteria > Chloroflexota > Chloroflexia > Chloroflexales > Chloroflexaceae > OHK40. The sequence continues at coordinate 7,885 of DAOUGF010000171.1, read as the reverse complement.
ATGCCGAGCACCACGTAGACCGCGCCGAACAGCAGGACGGCGGGACCGACCGTTGCCGCCAGGGGCGTGAGCGAGGTGCCGGGCTGCTCCAGCAGGGCGGCCTGGGGGAGCGCGCCATTCACCGCGACCACCCACAGGCAGTTGAGCGCGATCACCAGCAGCATGGCGGCGATGGCGCCCCAGATCATGGCCCGGCCGCTGGGGTCGCGGCGTAGGACCACAGCGGCGCAGTTGCCGATCGCGGTGTGGCCGAAGAAGGCGGCGAGGCAGATGCCGAAGACCAGGCCCAGGATGGAGGGATCGAAGGGCCGCCCGCCGACGAAGGGCAGGTGCATCGTCAGCAGGTGCTCGGCGCGCACGTGGGGCAGGGCCAGCAGCGTGATGATCACCAGCAGGCCAAGGTTGATGGCGCCGATCAGCAGCGCCGAGGCGACCGTCGCACTGAGGGACTCGCGGCGCAGGAAGTAGAGCCCAACCAGGAACAGCAGGCCGGCCCAGGCGACGGCGGGCAGCCCCGAGGCGCCGGCCAGGGTGTTCGCCACGCCGACGTAGTAGGCGATCAGCGCGCCGAGGCTGTACAGCAGCAGCACCAGCATGAGCAGAGCCGAGCCAGCCGGGCCCAAGTACTCGGCCACGAGCCGCCCGAAGAAGGCCTGGCCGTAGCGGACGCTGCCCGTGCGCGCAAACGCCTCGGACATCGCCGCGATCGTCAGCACGTTGACCAGCCCGAGGCCCACGAGCAGGGCCACGCCGGGCAGGGGGCCGACTCCAGCGAGGGCGATCGGGAGGGCCAGGATGCCAGCACCAACGATCTCGGTCACCGTCAGCACGAAGACCATCCAGAAGGGCGGCAGGCCTTCCAGCCAGCCGGTGACGCCCGCCCACATCCAACGCAGCCGCTCGCGCCACCCGACTGACGCGGCGTAGATCGTCTCCAGCGGCGCGCCGTAGCTGTGCAGGAAGCTCTGCCTGACCTGCTCGCTGTCGAGGCCCAGGGCCTGGCGGAGCGCCGGCGCGTCCCTGGCCATAAAGGTGTACTTCTGCCCGAGGAGCCGGGCCAGCGCGGCGCGGACCCCCGGCTCCTCAGGCACCAGATCGGCCCACTCGGGCGCGTGGCGCTCGAGATTCTGGATCGTCGGCTGCAGCGGCAGGTTGCGGCCCTGCGCCATGGCCTCGAGGAAGGCGCGCTCGCGGGCCTCGGCGCTCCGCTCGCTGAGGTGGCGCGCCATGGCCTGCTGTGCGCGGACGACCAGATGGGCGGTACGGCTCTCGATCGCGAACAGCAGCGTGCTGGCGCGGCGGGCCGGCAGGCCGCCAAGCAACTCCTCACGCGAGATCAGGGCGGTATCGTCAGCCATCGTGGGCCCTGCCTTTGCTGACCTTGCCCATAACCACGCCGAACTGGCCGTCGGCCTGTAGCTCCAGGCGCCGCCGCTTGCTCAGGGCGAGGAGCGCCTCGCGGACTGCTGCCTCGTCGTGGCCGGTGGCCGCGGCCAGCCCCTGCGCGTCATTCGGCCCGTTGCGGGCCAAGTGCAGGAACAGCTCGCGCTCGAGCGGCGGGAGGTCCAGCAGGTCGAGCACGCTGAAGCTTGCGTCAGTCATGGGCGAACTCGTCGGGATGCGGGCTACGCCGTCAACTGCTCGGCGACCTGGCGGTACAGGCTGGTCATCGGGTGGTCGGGGTAGCGCAGGGCGAAGATGCCCCCACTAGCCAGGTTCATCATCTCGTCGGAGTGGGGCAGCACCGCGGCCACCGGGCAGCTGTAGGCCTGCTCGACCCTGGCCCTGACCGCCTCAGCGTCGAAGGCCGGCGGGGTCTTGTTGACCACCAGCAGCATGCGCGGCACCTGCAGGCTCTGGGCGATCTTGACCGTGATCCCCGTGCCCTCGTAGTCCTGCTGGTCGGGGCGCATCACGATCACCAGCGCGTGCGAGATCACCAGCGAGAGCAGGGTCTCCTCGTTCAGGCCAGGGTGCGTGTCGATCAGCAGTACGTCGAGTTGGAGCTCGGTCACCAGCCGGCGCAGGCCGTGGGTCAGGCGTTGGGCGTCGTAGCCCTCGCGCAGCACGCGCGTGATCTCGCCCGGCTTGGCGCTGGAGGGGATGAGGAACAGCCGGCCGCTGAGCGCGCCGCCCAGGTTGTCGGTCACGTCCTGCGCGGCCTCCTTGATGTCGTGCCCGTGCCAGAGGTAGTCGTTGAGCGAGGTGGTGATCTCGTCCCCGGCCAAGCCGAAGAGGACGTGGATGCCCGGGGACTGGATGTCGGTGTCGATCACCCCGACGCGCTGCCCCGAGGCGGCGAGCAGGGCGGCGAGGTTGGCGGTCGTGTTCGACTTGCCTGTCCCGCCGCGAAACGAGTGGATGGAGATGATCCTGGCCATTAGTGTCGCCCCTCTCAACCTCAGATCTGCCTGAGTCTATCCTGGATCTCACCGAGCAGGTCGCTGGCCCCCTGGCCGGATGGCGCGAGCTGCATCCAACGCACACGGCGGGCCAGCAGCTGCATAATCTTCCAGGCCACCTCCCGGTGCTCGTCGACCAGCTCGCGGAACGATGCCTGCCCTAGCCGGAGCAGGCGCGTGTCCTCCACGGCGGCCACGGCGCTGGGATAGGGCGACGGGTCGAGCACGCCCAACTCGCCGAAGACCTCGTTTTCGCCCAGCATGGTCTCGCTGCGGGCATCGCGGCCCATGCGCGCCTGCCCCGAGACGATGATATAGAGCGAGTCGTCCACGCTCTCGCGGTCCACGATGATCTGACCCGCCTTGACCTCGCGCTCCTCGAGGGTGGCCGCGATCTCGGCCAGCAGCTCCTCAGGCACATCGGCAAAGAACGGAACGGCCTTGAGGTAGATCACCTTCTCCACGGGCGATAACATCGCGCCATCTCCTTGCTCGCCCAATCCCGCCTGCGCGGCCTCCAGCCTGGCCAGCGTGCGTTGGGCCGTCTCGCGCACCAGGTGGTCGTCCGCCGCGGTCGCTGCGCTGACGGCGGGCCGAAGCTCGGTCGCCCCGCAGCTGGCGATCGCCGCAAGGGCGCACATCTTCGTCCAGGGGGTGTGCCATGCCGGCGACCCGGTGACGATCTCCCGCAGGCGCTGCGCAGCGCTCGTGCTCGCTTGGGGGAACAGCGCGCGCAGCCGGTGCAAACGCTCGGCGGGCGACAGGTCGTCGATGAGGGGGCGCACCAGGGCTTTCAGCTCGGGCGCGAGCTGCACTTCGATGATCTCCTGGGCATAGGCCCTGCTCGCGCCGGCCGCCGGGTCGTCGGAGGTGGTAAGCAAGCTGCGCTGCATCTGGCGCACGAGTTGCGGGTCGAGTAGCAAGGACAGCCACAGAAACACGTTGGCGCGGTGCCGGTCCAGCGCGTGCTCCAGCGCGTTGACGACCAGCGCGAATTCCTTGCCGGCTCGTCCGTTGCGCGAGGCGTCAGCGCTCAGGTCGGCGATGGCGGCGAGGCCCCAGGCGGCCTGGGCCGCCTCGGCTCTGATGTGGTCCTCGACCAGGGCCTTGTCGTCGGCCTGATAGCCGCAGCGGTTGAGCGCCCGTAGCACCTCGTCCCGCACGCGCACGTCGGGGAAGGTGAGCCTGGCGCGTAGCAGGCGCGCGGCCTCGGGGCCGCCGATGCGGCCGCAAATGTGGGCCAGGCGCACCAGGATGGCCGGCTCCTGCTCATAGCGGGCGAAGGCGGCCTCTAGCGCGGGCAGTGCGGCCTCCCCGCCGGCGGCCAGTGACTCGATCGCAGCAGCGCGGCTGGCCGGGGCCGCCAGGCACGCGATCATCGGCGGCCATAGGTTGGGGTGCTGCACCTTCGCGGCCGCGGCGAGGGCGGCCCGCTGTACCACAGGGTCCTCGTCGCCCAGCAGCCTCACGAGGGGCCGATACAGCGTGCGGATGCGGGCCTCGCCCAGCACTTGGGCCGCCAGGGCGCGCGCCTGCGGGTCGGCGCTGGCGGCCCAGCCGAGCAGCCGCTCGCCCGCGGCCAGCACCGCCTCGATCTCGCCGCTGCGGAGCAGGCCGACCATCGCCCCCCGCTTCACCTGCCGGTCGGAGGAGTCGAGGGCGGGGTAGACGAGCTCGAGGGCCGCTGCATCGCCTAGCGCAGCCTGGACGCGCAGCGAGGCGCCACGCACTTCGCTCGAGCCCTCAAAGCGGACGCGGCGGCTGATCGCCGGCACCAACTCCGCGAGGCCCAGCTGCTCGGCCCGGCGCAGCACATCGAGCCGCACCTCGGGGGCGCGGTGCTCCAGCAGGGCGGCCAGGGCAGCGGGGAGCTGCTCGGGCGCGATCGCCTCCAGCACGTCGAGGGCGTAGATCACCGCGCCCGGCTGCGGGCTGTCCAGGCTCTGCCGGAGGACGGCCAGGCTGGAGCGATCGGGGCGCATGCGCGCCATGCTGCCCAGGCCGCGCCGGCCCAGGGCCTCGCGGAGCTGCCGCGGGTACTCGCGGCCAAGCAGGACGGCCAGCATAGCCCAGACCACAAGGATACCGATGAGCACATAGCTCAGCTGCACGTCGGTGAACTGGAGGACGCTGCCGAGCAGCAGCAACGCGCCGCCGGCCAAGCCGATGCCGACGGGGTAGAGCATACCGTCGACGATGGTCTGGGCGCGCGTGCGCTGGAGCGGCGGGAGGGGCTGGTAGAGCAGGTTCACCGCGGCGCTGTCGGTTGCATCAAGGACCAGGCGCAACAGGCTTGCCGCCACGGCCAACCAGAAGATCGGGCCGACCAGGCTGGTGAAGGTGCCAAAGAGGGCGAACGGAACGGTGGTGATGAGCAGTGCGGCGGGCGTGAGCAGCAGGATCGTGCGTACCCCGAACCGGCTCAGCAGGCGGCTGGAGACAAAGAGTTGCATCACCAGGCTCACCGCCCCGACCACCCCGAAGAAGACGCTGATGAAGCTCGCCAACCGATCCTCATCGACGTAGCGCGCTTCCACCTGGGTGTAGAAGATATTATCGACAAAGTAGATGCCCACGATGTACAGCGTGAACATCGCGAAGATGAGCCGGATGTAGCGGCTCCGCAGCAGGCCGCCGGCGCGACCCTGCTCCTCGTCGGCTGACTCCTCGGCGGGGGCGCTCAGTAGTTGCCGGTAGCGGCGGAAGATTATGAGGAGCAGGCTCAAGGAGCCGGCGACCGCGACGGCGGCGACCAGGAACAGGTTGAGCGTGCCTACCCAAAGCACCACCAGCGGGGTGAGGAAGCCGATGATCAGCGTCGCGATATGCTCGGCCGAGGTGAGCAGGCCGAACAGGCGCTTTCCCTGCTGCAGGTTGAACAGGCGCCCGAGCAGGTTCCAGAACGTAATGATGTCTAGGGTGTTGATGACCCCGAAGTAGATCGGCAGAGTGAAGACAAGCCAGTCCGAGCCGCCCAACTCCAGGCCGAAGCGATAGCCAATGAAGGTGAGCAGGTGCAGACAGGGCACGCCGATCAGCATGCTCGCGAGGGGCAGGCGATCACTGAGCTTCAGGTAGACGAACGAGGCCAGTGTGGCGAAGACGCTGACGCCGATGTAGGCGTAGGGGAGGGCCTGTGCATCATAGGTGGCCAGGAATAGAGCGTATGAGGCAGCTCGCACCAGCATGTTCGCCGTGGCGCCAAAGATGGCGTATCCAAACACCAGCAGCACCAGCTGGCCTTCGCCGCGCTCGATATTGAGCAGAGACAGCAGCTTGTTCTGACGGACCATCATGCGCCCCCCTGATGCGCGCAGTAGCCAGGATGAGGGTTGGTTCCAGCGTCACTGCAGCGCAACGGGCGGCGACGCAAGATGGTTCGAGATCACAGCGAGACGCCTAGAGGCGCCCGATCTCGATTCGCGAAATGATTTAGCCCCAGGTGGAAGTCGGGGCCTATGATAGCAGAAGTGGGAGCGAATTTCTAGTGGCATCCCTGAGGGCGAGGTCACTATACGCCAGTTGGAGGCCCTAGGCGCGCAGGGTCTACCTGTGGTGTTCTCTCCAGACAAAGAGTGTTTACTCGGTCTCTCGCATCATCAAGCGTGGTCACCACGCTCTATGCTCCGCCGGGGTTGCTGTCAGCAGGCCGGTAGAGCCCATCGCCCAGCCATAGGATCAGGCGTGCGCTGGCGACCAGCGGCAGCGCGGCGCCTGCCCACGGCGATCACCTCAGCGTAGGGGTTTGGCGTATCGAGTGTCACCGTCAGTGTGGTGCTGCCGCCCTCGATCACGCCAGCCGGCGCCAAGCTCACCCGCGGCACCAGCACCTGGACAATCGTGATGGCGCTGTTGTTCGCCAAGTTGATGTCGTCGGTTCCGGTGATCGTCGCCGTATTGCTCAGGGCGAGGTCGGCACTCAGTGTCGGATCAACCCGCGCCGTCACGGTGATTGTGCCGCCCTCGCCGCCCGCCAGGTCCTCCACCGACCACTGGAAGGGCGGCTGTGCACCGGTGTCGATGATAGCTGCGCCGTTGCTGGCGAAGCTGGGCTGAACCAGCCCCGCCGGGAGCGGGTCGGCGATCGTCACGCCGGTGGCCGGGGCGAGACTCGTGTTGGTAAAGGCCAGGGTGTAGGTCACCATCTGGCCAGGGAGCAGCATCCCCGCGCCCGGCATGATATGCTTGATGATCACCAGATCGGGCGGTGGCTCGCAGGCCACCACGCTCACGTCGTCGATGGCGTAGCCGGCCAGCTGCACGATCGTGTCGCTGTCGAGGTGAGCCACCGCCCACGCCGGCCACGCCTACCGTCGTCGCGTACACCTTATTTTTCGCTCCCAGGGCCCGAGCGGGCCGAGCGCCTCCTGGGTTGTGAGCGGCTAGAGCTCGGGCATACAGCGACACCGGCTCAGCGGGTGTATGGAGAGTCTACTGGCTCGCTGCAGACGCTCCACACACCTGGCTCAATCCTTCCGCCCGATCGCAGATCAGCGGGCGCTCGCTCGTGCGGGGCGCGCGGGCATTGGCGCGACGCTCTGCGGCTGTGGCGCCGGCGTCTGGCCCTCCAACACGCGCAGCGCCGCCCCGCCGGCCGGCACGGCCACCGAGGCGATATTGTTGTACGGCCCGCCATCGCGCTCGTGTGTCTCCAGCACCGCCCCGTACTCCGTCGCCGTATTGGCCGAGTCGACCTGGACATACACGGGCGTTCCGGGCGCCAGCACCTCCGGGAGGGCGCTCAGTTCCGGCCAGTAGAAGGCGTCGCCAACCCGCAGCGTCAGCTGCTCGCCCGGCGCCAGGGGCAGCGCCGCCGCATCGACACCCCACACCAGTCCGGCATCGCCAAGCAGCTGCCAGATCTCGTTCACCTGGAGCGGCGCGCGGCGCGGAGCGATGGACACGTCCACCCAGAAGGCCGTGGTGACCGGGGCAGACCCCTGGTTAACGATGTCCACCTCGATCGTGCCGCCGCTCACCCGGATCGCTGCCACCACCAGATCCGGCAGCGGCGGCGCGGGCGGCGCCACGACGACAAGCGGCAGATAGACCTGGTAGCTAGGCGCCCTCCGATCGATCGTGTAGATCTCGCCGCTGAAATCGCCGTTGCCGCTGCCGGCGCCGCCGAGCGCCACCCCCAACGCAACGCTCCGGATGCGGTCGTCGTCGCGCAGGGTAAGCTGCAGCGTGCCGCTGCCGCTCCCCGTGTCCACCGTGACCGTGTAGGTCGTGCCGCTGCCGACCACGCCGCTGACCGCGGTGCCGGTCAGGCCCTCCGCGCTGAGCTCCAGGCTGGCCGCATCGACGCCCGTGACCGGCTCGCTAAACGTCAGCAGGTAGCGCACGCTGCTAGCACTGGTTGGGCTTGGGTCGAGGCGTATGAGGCCGGTGACGATCGGGGTCGCCGGCGCAAAGGTGACGCTGGCGGGCGCGCTTGCCTCGGAGGGAACGCCGAGCGCGTTGACCGCCGCACCCGCGGCCAC
>DAOUGF010000170.1:0-6088 GCA_034429295.1 Chloroflexaceae bacterium | reverse complement strand
TGCCAGGCCGGCCAGCGCACAGCGGCGAGCGCCGCGAAGACCATGGTTAGGCCCGCATTCATCTCAAACAGCTCCTCCATCACCCAGACGACCGGCGGCATCCTGTGCTGGAGGTCGATGATCATGGCGATGATAACAAAAACACAGGCGATGAGGAAGTATCCGTAGGATGGGTAGGCGCGGATCGCGGCTGGAAGCTGGGCGATGCGCTGGCGTTGGGTCAGGCCGGCCCATATGGCGAGCGCGGCCAGCACCAAGGTCAGCGGAATCGCGAGCCAAGGCCTCTCGTTTAGTAAGCCCACCGTGATCTGCAGCAGATCGTGGACGGCGTCGAGCTCGTACTTCTCGCCGAACGTGATCGGCTTATACCCGAAGATCCGCTCGCCGTAGCTGAGCTCGTCTAAGAAGCCGATGGTGGAGACCGCCAGCAGCGGCAGGTAGATCCGGCGCTCACGGAGCGAGCGCAGTTGGACTATCAGCAGCAGGAGGAAGAGCAGCGCCGCTGTGAGGAAGAGCAAGGCGCTGAGGTTCTCCATGTAAGAGTCCTCATCAACCAGGAACTTGCGGTACTTAGGTCGGAAGATCGCGATCGACAGGAACAGCGCGATGTTTCCCACAGTGGCCGAGAAGTAGAGGAAACGAAGCATGGATGGATCCTTTGCGCGTGGGGAAGCAGGATATAGTTGCGGCGAGCCGTGGCCAATGCCAATAGTAGCATGCGCCATCCCGCGAAGGGACTAACCCTTAAGAAATTGTTATCTTCTCGCCGGTCGCGGCCTCCGTCGCCACACTCTTGACATAGCTCAACCGGCGTGCTATCTTAGTTATGCAATTTTGCGCATAAGTGATTTGCACTTCAACGGCTATGCCATCTCCCGACCTTGCGCCAGTGCTGCCGGAGGCGCCGCTCACCATCGCCCTCGAGCCGGCCCACAACATTCTCAACAGCATGCTGCTGCTGAGTCGCGCCGACGACTACTCCGGCCTGAGCGACTGGGTGACGGCCACCGCGGCGCGCCTCGGCCCCGAGCTGCTGCACCGCAACCGTCTCGTGCTGGAAGGGCTGCACTACGCCACCATGCCCGACAGCAGCTACCCGAGCTTCTGGGCCTTCCTCGATGCCTACGCCGCCACGGATCCGGTGGCCCTGCGGGATCGCTTGTTCCGGGCTGTCTGGAACCACGCCCGCAAAGAGCCTGGTCCGGGCGCGCCGCCGCCGCCAAGCAGCCCCGCCGAACTGATAACGAGCCTCCAGAGCTACCTCGACTTCTGCATGTACTACTTCAACGGCAAGTACGACCTGGAGATCGAGGCCGAGGCGTACAGCTATCTGGTCGACCCACCGCGCATGCATGCCCTGATCCTGGGCCATCTGCGGGCGATCTGGACGGAGCATGTGGCGGCCGAGTGGGAGCGCAGCCGGCCCCGGCTGCAGGAGACGATGGCGGCCCTCGGCAAGCTCGATCTGGCCGGCCTGGCGCCGCGTGAGGCGGTGGAGCTGGTGGTTGGCCAGGAGCTGGGCCAGCAGTGGGACGAAATCTTCAGCGAGAGCGAGCAGATCATCCTCGTGCCCTCGCCCCATCTCGGTCCCTACGTGACGAAGTTCCGGGACGGTGGGGTGCTGCGGATCTTCTTCGGCGCGAGGCTGCCGGCCGGCGTGGCGCGGGGTTCGTCGGAGCTGAGCCGGGCCGACTTGCTGGTACGCCTGGGCGCGCTCAACGACGATACGCGCCTGCGGGTGCTGGCTATGCTCGCCCGCGAGGGGGAGCTTTGCGCGCCCGAGCTGATGGTGCGGCTCGATCTGCACCAGTCGGCGGTGTCGCGCCACCTGCGGCAGCTGGTGGCCGCCGGCTACGTGAGCGAGCGTTGGCGCGACGGATCAAAATGCTACCGCCTGAACCGCGAGCGGATCGACGACACGCTGCGCGCGATCCAGCGTTTTCTGGCGTAGCGAAGGAGGCCCCGATGGTCCCCAACTGGAACGATATGCGCGCCGCCGAAGAGCGCTTCAAGGATATGGTGCGGGAGGTGGAGCGGGATCGCTACGCGGCGCAGGCGGAAGCGCTGGCCTGCGCAGCCGTGTCGCGGCCGGGCCTTCCCGCTCGTCTGCTCGCTCGCTTAGGCCGGGCGCTGGTGGCGTGGGGCTCGCGGCTGCAGGCCCTCGATCCGGCGGAGGCTAGCTGAGCTCGGCCACGAGGCCGCGCCAGAACTCGTCCATCTCGCCGGGGACGAAGGGCAGCGAGTAGAGGCCCACCCGGTCGAGCAGGCCATCGAAGCGCTCCCGCAGGGCCGCCCCGAGCCGCTCGGGCGGCGCCTCGATAGCGAAGGCCGCGAGCATCTCATCGCTGACGAGGGCGGGCATCTCCGACCAGCGCTGTTGGGCGGCGAGCTGCGAGAGCGCCTCGCCGACTGCCTCCCAACCGTGGCAAGCGAGCACAGGGCGATAGGTGGGCGTCGAGGCGTAGAAGGCGATCTGCTGCCTGACGAAGGCGCGCATCCGCTCGACCGCTTCGCGGTTATGGCCGGTGATCACGAAGGCGCTCCCGGCCACGGCGCAGGCGGAAGGGTCGCGGCCTGCCTTGGCCGCGCCTGCCGCGATCTGTGGGCGCAGCTCCTCCCGCAGGTACTTCGCTGTGGTGAGCGGGTGGGCGTGGAAGCCGTCGCAGAGCTCGCCGGCGAGTTGGGCGAGGCGGCTATTCACGCCGGCGATGTAGATCGGGATTGTGGGGTGGTCGATCGGGCCGGGGTTGAAGAAGGGCGAGATCAGCGTGTGCTGGTAGAACTCGCCGCGATAGTTGAGCCGCGCGCCCGTCTGGAAGCTCTGCCAGATCGCCCGCAAGGCCAGGATGTAGTCCCGCAGGCGGGCCACCGGCCGCTCGAAGGGCGCGCTGAAGCGGCGCTCGACGTGGGCGCGCACTTGGGTGCCGAGGCCGAGCATAAAGCGGCCCCCGGAGTAAGCCGCCAAGTCCCAGGCGATCTGGGCGATGACCATAGGGCTGCGGGGAAAGGCGATCGCGACGGCGGTGCCGAGGCCGAGGCGCTGCGAGTGCTCGGCGGCTATGGCCAAGGGTAGGAAAGGGTTGTGGCTCGTCTCCGGCGTCCAGAGAGCCGCGAAGCCGATCGCATCGGCGGCGCGGGCCAGCTCGGCGGCGCCCGTGAGCGGGTTGGCGTCAACAGGGATGGCGCAGTCCAGCAGCATGCGAGTCTCCTCTGCGCCTCTGCGGCGCGCTCTACGGCCTGATGCGGCGCAGCAGGGCCGTGAGGCGGTCGTGGTCGTCCTTGAGCAGGCTGGCGAGCTCGCGGCCGGCGCGCACGAGATAGTCGCGGCCGTCGGGGCGGGCGCGGGCGGCGGCGCGGATCGTGGCGGCGATCAGCTCATCGCTGGGGATGTGGGCGGCGAAGAGGGCGGCGCGGAAGAAGTCGCTCGTCTCGCTGAAGCTGGCGAGTTCGGCTGCGCTGCACTCGTAGACCGAGTAGTGGACCGGGGGCGGATGGGGCGGCAGGTACTGATAGATCCGGCCGTTCTCACAGAAGCCCACCGTGAGGGCGGCGAACTCCGTCTGCAGCACCTCGGCGAGGTCGGGGTTCTCGGCGTAAATCTCCTCGTCGTAGAGCTCGCGCCCGCTGTAGGTGCGGCCCCGCACGACGGCCCGGCCGCCTGGCTCTTTGCTGCCGGTGCGGATCTCGTAGACCAGGCCGTAGACGGCGAGCCCTTCGCTGCGAGTGGCGGCGCGCACCAGGGCCCCAAAAGGCGGTGCGGCCAGCAACTCGTAGGCGCCCGCCGTGAAGCGCGTGGTGGAGGACTCGATAATCTCGCCGATGCGCTGGGTCACCCTCGGCTGAACTCCTTACTCGCCTTCTTGGCCGAAACGTCGTTGGCTGCCTCGGCGCGGTAGAGGCTGCCCTCGAGCATCCGCAGGAAGGCGCGGCGGTCGGCGCTGCGGACGATCGCCTGCTCGTGGGCGCGGGCGAGCGCTACCGGGTAGCCATCGCCGCGGGCGCACTGATCGTACACTAGCGCGTGCACCTGGTCAACCATAGCGGCATCGACAGCCACCCAACGGGGGATCTCCACGCGGCAGAGCTCGCGGCCGACGCGCATGTGGAAGAAGTGGATCAGGTGCTCGCCGTAGCGCTCGACGTTGATCCTGCTGAGCGAGGCGAAGAGTGGCCCGCGCTGGCCCTCGGCGAGCCCCTCGGCCAGCACGTCGGCGTCTACCAGGCCCTGGCAGGGCATACAGGAGGGCGCGCGGCCGGCCAGCACATCGCTGCACTCGCTGCACTTCGCGCCCCTGCCGGCGGGGACATCCACATCGGGGCAGAGCATCAGGCGGATGGTGCCGACCACTTCCGGGGAGCGGGGGCGACTGATGTAGGAGGCTACGGGCACGCCGCGCTCGCGCATGCGCTCCAGGTAGCCAAGGTAGCGGCTGATGAAGTGATCCTGCACGAAGCGTTCGGCCCCTGCAAGCGTCCAGCGGACCAGCGTGCCGTCCTGCAGAGCGATAGCCGGCAGGTCGTCGTTAAGAAACTCGGCGGCGAGGTCGGCGAGGGCGAGGCCCTCGTCAACATCGCGGCGTGCGCTAAGGTAGTTGCCCTCGATCAGCACGCGGCGGGCGCCGTCGCTGAGATAGAGATCTTCCTCGCGGTAGTAGAGGGCCGGCTGCGAGGTGAGGCGGGCTTTTGGCTCTCGGCCATAGCGGATAAAGACCCGGCCGATATTGATCAGGTAGCAGGCCACGGCGCCGTGGCGGTCGAGGTCGATCTGCGAGCCGTCGGTGGCGACCACGCTGTAGGCGGTGGGGGCTGGCGGCAGGGGGCGCGCCGTGTCCAGGGGCTCCACGGGCATGGCCAGGAGCCAGCTGGCGCTTTCGCGGCTGAGGTTCGCCGCCTGCGCCCAATAGGCCTCTTCGCCGGCGGCGGCCAGGTAGCGCTCGCGGGCCATGGCGGCTCGCGTGGCCACGTCGGCGGCGTTCAGCGCCGCTGTCTGGCTCATCTGGCGCACCTGCTTGCTGAGGGCCGAGAGATCTAAACCCATGCTGGTGCCTATGTACGGTTTACAGCTGCCGTTCGTGCGGGAGCTATCTGGAGTACGGCAAGGATAGTACATCTGTTCCGCTCTGTCAACGTTTGACACAGGGGTGAGCTGTGCGACAATGAGCCTTGCGGCAGCGAGAACGGGTACGTGCGCACAGGGAGGGGGAAGGCAGTCGGCACTGTTGTGTCAGCGCCGAGATGCAATCGTAAATGATTACTACCTATCAGGATGCTCTGGACTATATCTACAGCTTTATCGACCCCGCGCGCAAGGCGGCGCGCAGCCTGGAGGAGGCGGCGCGCAACCTCAAGCGGATGCGCGCGCTGCTCGCCGCTGCCAGCGATCCCCACGCAGGCCTGCTGTCGGTGGTCGTGGCCGGAACCAAAGGCAAAGGCAGCACCGCGGCGATGATCGAGGCGATGGCGCGCGCCGCTGGCCTGCGCACCGGTCTCTTCACCTCGCCTCACCTCAACTCCTACCGCGAGCGACTGCAGGTCGACCGCGAGCTGATCAGCCAAGACCAGCTGGTGGAGCTTACGGCGCGCATGCGGCCGATCGTGGATGCCTTCGACCCTGAGCCGAACGGCAGGCCCACAACGTTCGATGTGAGTCTGCTGCTGGCGCTGCAGCACTTCGCCGAGCAGGGTGTGCAACTGGCCATCATGGAGATCGGCCTTGGCGGGCGCTACGACAGCGTGAACACGCTCACGCCGCTGGTCTCGGTGATCAGCTCGATCAGTTACGACCACACGAGCATCCTCGGCGCCAGCCTGGAGGAGATCGCCTGGAACAAGGCCGGGATCATCAAGCCCCGCGTGCCTGTAGTCACTGTTCCGCAGCAGCCGGAGGCCGCAGCGATCATCGCGCAGGAAGCGCGGGAGGCGGGAGCCCCGCTTTGGGTGGCCGGCCAAGGCGGGCTGGAGCGGGCCGGCGAGCCGCGGCGGCCGTACCCGGCGCCCCCCGAGCCGGCGCTGCGGGGCGGCTTCCAGCGGGAGAACGCCCGGCTGGCGTTGGGCGCGGCCATGCTGCTGCGGGATCGTGGAGTGCCTA
>DAOUGF010000169.1:0-7831 GCA_034429295.1 Chloroflexaceae bacterium | reverse complement strand
GGCGCGGGGAAGAGGTAGTAGATTTCCATGTGGCCTGAGCTATAGCAGGCCTCGGCCCACTCGGTGCCGCAGGTGCGACAGCGGTACAGCCACATCCACTTTTCCTTGGAGTGGGTGAGCAGATCCGCGTTGGCGATGATCACATCCCGCTCCTGCGCGCCGTGCACGGCCTCGCGCACGGTTGCGAAGGAGTGTTGAAGCGCCTCGCGACAGATACAGGTGTCCACCGGTTCTCCCATGCCATCTCTATGGAACCACAGAAATCCCTCGGCACACCCGTAGGGCCGAGCATTCGCCCCGAACAACACTCGTACTATACGAGCGACTTGGGGCGAATGCTTCGACCGTACATTCCGAGCGACAGATGTGGTTCTATTTGGACGAGCGCATCGATGACAACGGTGCGCTCAGGATTCTACGCGTATGCCTGCTGTGGTAAGGCGCCGGGGCGGGATTCGAACCCGCGACAACCCCGTCCTTAGCGGTAACCGTCTCTCTTCGGCCCGGTTTCGGGCAAGGGGTGAAAGACGGCATTAGGTGCTCTGCCACTGAGCTACCCGGCGCACGGGCATCGGGCGAAGGCTTGCGGGAGGGATACTTTAACAAAGATAACCCTCCGGCTCCGGCCCGATGCGTTCTGATCGGTCAGGGACTCCGGGCTTCCAACGTCGTTGCTCCTGCTCGCTCAGCAGAAGCCGTACTGGCTCCAGGTCACGCGGGCCGCGAGGTCGAGCTTGCGCGCCAGGGGCAGGGCCAGGGAGCGCGGCGTCGAGCGCAGGGTCATCCCGGCCTGCTCAGGCGTGCGATCTGCCTTGCGGGCGTTGCAGTCGCGGCAGGCGGCGACGACGTTCTCCCAGCTGGTTGTTCCGCCCTGCGCCCGCGGCACGATATGGTCGAGGGTCAGCTCGGCGCGGCCGGGCTGGCAGCCGCAATACTGGCAGGTCTCGCCATCGCGCAGCAGGACGAGGGCGCGGCTGACTTGGGGCCGGCGCATGCGGCGCGTGTGGGCGTAGCGCAGCAGCCTGACGACGAGCGGCGCCGCGATCTGGTCGCGGGCCGAGCGGAGCAGGTGGGTGCCAGTCTCGACGACCTCAGCCTTGCGGGTGGTGAGGAGCCGCATCGCCCGCTTGAGCGTGACGATCGCCAGCGGCTCGTAGGTGGTGTTGAGCACGAGAACCTGCACGGCGGTCTCCTTGGTGGCCGAGCACGATGGAGTTGAACCATCCACGGTCGCCCGTGGCCCCGGTCTTCCAGGCCGGTTGCCGCACCCGCGGCGGCGTGCTCGATGTGGAGGGCGGGCACGGAATTGAACCGTCAGCCTTCAGGGCCGTCGCATTTTCGAAACGCGTCGCGCCACCAGGCGCAGCCCGCCCCTGATTGTGAAGTGGTGCCGTCTTCGCGGAGCGCCTGTTTTTTGAACTGGGGCGCCTGCCGGTTCCGCGCACCACGGCGAGGATGGTGGACGAGCGCGGCGGTATCGCGCCGCTCACGGTAGGACGCTGACCCTGGTGTAAGCGCTGCGCGCCAGCTTCGCTACCGAGCCCAGTTGAGGCACTTGCCTCGGCGCGCTCGAAGGTGGAGGAGCGTGCAGGGGTTGCACCTGCGCGCGGGTCGCCCCGCGGCCACGGCTTAGCAAACCGGCGCCTTACTACTCGGCCAACGCTCCGTACTGGTCAGGGCGGCCGGGTTTGCACCGGCGACCTCCTCGCCCCAAACGAGGCGCGCTACTGGCTGCGCCACGCCCTGATCTGGAGTTCCCTGCGGGTACCGCCCCCGCTTCCCCTGGGTTGCAACCAGGTGCCTCGCTATCCGGCTCAGGGAACGTGTGTGGGGTGTCGGACGGGTACTGCCCCCGCTGCTTCCTGCTTCACAGGCAGGCGCCTCGCTTCTCGGCTTCCGACACCACGGGTGGCTGGAGGAGCTGGATTCGAACCAGCACAACGAGTTCCAAAGGCTCGCGTCCTCCCATTAGACGATCCTCCACTACTGGCGCCGCCGGCTGGGTTCCAACCAGCGCCCTGGCCGTTAGAAGCGGTCCGCTCTTGCCTCTGAGCTACGGCGGCGTGTGGTGTGCCCGCTCGGAATTGCACCGAGACCTTCTGGTTTTCAGCCAGACGCGCAGACTAACTACGCCACAGGCACACGTGGGTCCGCTGGCGGGAGCTGCCCCCGCGACCTCCTCGCTACCAACGAGGCGCTCTGGCTGGCTGAGCTACAGCGGATCGAACTGGTACCCGCGGCCGGCTACGCTCCGGCGGCCTCCTCGGTGTGAACGAGGCGCTCTGCTGGCTGAGCTACGCGGGTTCGATGGTCGAGCCGCCTGGATTTGCACCAGGGTTTCGTGTGTATCAGACACGTGTCCTACTGTTGGACGACGGCTCGATGGCTCCTCAGGCAGGGTACGATCCTGCAACCTTCCGGTTAACAGCCGGGCGCTCTACCAATTGAGCTACTGAGGATCGAGTGGTGGGGAAAGAGGGACTTGCACCCTCACAGCCAGCGGCGATGGTTTTACAGACCATTGGGCTCCCTACTGCCCAGTTTCCCCATGTGGCCCCGGTGGAGGGCAACGTTAGCGAAGCTGGCGCGCAGCGCTCTCACCGCTGAGCTACCGGCCATTGGTGCCGACAGAGGGCCACGATCCCCCAACCTTCCGCTTAAAAGGCGGCTGCTCTGCCCGCTTGAGCTATGTCGGCAAACTGGTGCGGCGAGCCGGACTTGCACCGGCACGGACTGTGGCCGGCAGCTTCTAAGGCTGCTGCGTCTGCTCATTTCGCCATCGCCGCGCATCTGGTAGGTCGGGCAGGAGTTGCACCTGCACGGGTTGCCCCGGCCGCGTTTGAGGCGGCTGTGTCTGCTGTTCCACCACCGACCCGTATGGGGCCGCCCGCCGGCTTTGCTCCGGCACTCCGCGGGTACAAGTCGCGTGCGCTGCTGATTACACCAGGGCGGCGTCGCGCAGAGGTTGGTCTACAGCGGGGTCGCGCTGCTCACATACGCCATCGTCCCTCCTGTCACTATGAGCTATAGGTGAGGTGTAGTGGTCGAGCTGGCCGGATTCGCACCGGCACCCTCCTTGCGGAGGCCCAGGCTCTCAACCTGGTGCGTCTACTGTTTCGCCACAGCTCGTGGTGGCCCCGGCTGGATCTGCCCCAGCGACCTCCGGCATGTCGGGCCGGCGCTCTGCCTGGCTGAGCTACGGGGTCATGGCCTCCCAGGTAGGACTCGCACCCACGGCCTCCCGCTTCGAAGGCGGGCGCTCTCGCTTCTGAGCTACTGGGAGATGGTAGGGCGTCGGAGAGTCGAACTCCGCCTGCGGGGGTGAAAAGCCCGCGTCCTGCCCCTAGACGAACGCCCCATCGGCACCGCGCCGCAGTTCTGCCCTGCGCCCTCGGAGGTACGAGCTCCGTGTGCCGCTACCAACACCTGCGCGGTATGGTCACGCGAGCTGGATCTGCCCCAGCGGCCTCCCCGTTATGAGCGGGGCGCTCTCTCTTGCTGAGCTATCGCGTGAAGGTGGTGCTCCCTGCCGGTGCTGCCCCGGCTCTACCTGTTTGAGGGACAGGCGTCCTAGCTGGTAAACGAAGGGAGCATGTGGTGGAGCCGGCGGGATCTGCCCCCGCTACCTCCTGCTTGCAAGGCAGGCGCTCTCCTGAGTGAGCTACAGCCCCATGTGGTCAGGCTGGCAGGGATTGCACCTGCGACCTCTCGCACCCCAAGCGAGTGCGCTGCTACTGCGCCACAGCCTGATGTTGGCCCCGCCGCCCGGAGTTGCACCGGGGTCTGCCGCTTAGGAGGCGGCGGCTCTCTCTGCTGAGCTACGGCGGTTCGTGGTCAGGATGGCCGGTGCTGCCCCGGCGCCTTCGGTTTGGAAGACCGACGCGCTGCTGGTTACGCCACATCCTGCTGGTCGGAGTTGCGGGGTTCGCACCCGCGGCCTCCTCGTTGGCAACGAGGCGCTCTGACTGGCTGAGCTAAACTCCGCTGGTGGCCACGGGGAGGGTTGCACTCCCACGCCCCTCGCGGGGCCCTGCGCTCTGAACGCAGTGCGTCTGCTGTTTCGCCACGCGGCCAATTTGGGGGCGGTGGCCGGAGTTGCACCGGCGACCTCCGGGTTATGGGCCCGGCGCGCTGCTTCTGCGCCACACCACTACACTGGTGGACCCGGCGGGCTCCGCCCCCGCTACCTCCGCACTGCCGGGTCGCAAGACGAGGCGAAGCCTCTGCGCGGCACTCTCCTGAGTGAGCTACAGGCCCAAATGGCTGCCGGATCAGGGTTCGAACCTGAACCATCTCGCTTCAGAGGCGAGCGTCCTACCTGTTAGACCATCCGGCATTGTGGCGGCTCCGACGGGTGCTGCCCCCGCGACCTCCCGGTTGACAACCGGGCACTCTCCTGTTGAGCTACGGAGCCGAGTGGCATCGCTGGGCGGATTCGCACCGCCAACCTTTGGCTAAGCGCTTCGCGCCAGCTTCGCTAACGGAGGCCAACGCTCTGTCTATCTGAGCTACAGCGATATGGCGACCGCACGAGGATTCGCACCTCGGGCCTCCGTCTAAGCGCTTCGCGCCAGCTTCGCTAACGCACGCCGGCGCTCTCTCTGCTGAGCTATGCGGTCATCGCTCTGCTGAGGGCCGGGGCAGGAGCGGCTCTGCTGCTCGGGCGCCGCGGATGAGGCTTGGCTGCTCGAGCTGGTGCAGCTGCCCCGGCCGGCGACCGCCGCTAGGGCGGTCGGGAATGTGTTGCTGCAAAGGCAGGTTGGTAAGGTACCGGCTGGCAGGGGCCGCCCGAGTTGCACGGACACCTGACGGTGTTGGAGACCGCCGTGCTGCTGTTACACCAGGCCCCTTCGTGGTCAGGGTGGCAGGGTTTGCACCTGCGACCTCCTCGTCCCGAACGAGGTGCGCTGCTTGCTGCGCCACACCCTGATATTTGAGCCTTTCTGAGCCTTCCTGATGCGTTCTGCATTGCCTCGGTCTCGCGACACCCGGAGGATAGCATACGAGTGTACAACATCTCCTCCGTCGCTAGACCGATATGTGTATACAACAAAAGTATGATATGTGTATACAACACTCTGCCGGGATAAGGACTGGTTTTGTCACATCTTAGCGTGGTATACCGAGGCGACGACTACACAACATCGAGAAGGTGTCAGTGACGGCTCCCACCTCGCGCTCAAGAGACTTTGCAGCGGCGCAGCTGCTGGTCAGCCGCGGTGTGGGCTACGACGGGCTGCCGCTGCGGCTCTTCTCTCCTGCCGAGGTCATCGCCGGCACCATCACTTGGGAAGCCGCGACACCTTGGGGCTGAAGGTGAAGCCATCAAAGACGGCCAGGCCTTCGTCGCGCTAGCGAGCCAATCCCACAAGATCCCCCAAAAGTCACATCGCTTTTAACCAAATTTTGATGTTTGATCGAGCAGGAGTGGCTCGTGCGCCGTGTGTTGCACCCGGCTGCCGTAGCTGCCCCACCGTCTCATCCCTGGCCGCCTACGGAGGCGGCCGCCCCAGCCACAAGGAGGGAGCCTTGGCACCAATCCTATCCCGCACCTATCGCATGCTCTCGGCGATGGTTCTGCTCGCTCTCATGCTGGGCCTTGGCGTGGCGATCCCCGCCTCGCGAGCCTCCGCGAAGGGCTTCGAGGCGACGGTGTTCCGCAGCGGCTTCGAGAGCCTGAGCGCCGGAGCTCTGAGCAGCACGCCCGTCGCTGTGGAGGAGGGCTTCGTGCTCGCCGCCACAGCACCGGTCAACGTCGCCAACGTGAGCGGCCTCGACGGCCAGGCGCTCACGGTGACCGGCGCGGGCGTGGCTGAGCTGCGCTTCAGCAGCTACCCCGGCACGCTGCCCCAAGCGCTCAACAGCCAGCGCTATGAGCTACGGGTCAAGGCCGATCTGGTCGCCCCGGTGGCCAACACCGCCGGCGCCAGCCTTTACCTCGTCACTGTCGGCGGCCAGCGCTATGAGATCGTCGGCTTCGGCGCCGACGGCAAGCTCGCCCGCGGCGGGGCGGCCCTCAACCTTGCCTATACCGCCGGCGGCAAGGTCGAGGTGGACGCGCGCTTCGACCTCAAGAATGGGCGCATGGAGCTGGAGCTGACCACCAACGCGGGCTCGCTGCGGCTTGATCCGCTCAGCCTGCCGGGGAGCTTCAATCCCGATACGGTGGGCCGGCTGCAGTTCGCCGCAGGCGGGGCTAGCGGCAACTATGGCATCGACCGGGTCGAGGTGCGGGTGCAGAAGGAGGATGATGAGAAGGAGGACCCGGCGCGGATCGTGATCACCCCGCCGGCGACCAACAATATCACCTTTGAGGTGGTCGGCGATGTGACGCTGATCAACTTCAACATCGTGCTGAAGAACAACGGTGGCCGGGCGCGGAACGTCTTCCTGGTGCTCGACGTGGACGACAAACTGCTCGAACTGCTCGACCTCACCTGGGTGACGGGGATCGGCTACGTCCACGAGATCCGTGAAGGCCAGATCGTGATCGGCATCGGCGAGTACAACGCCATCCGCAAGGACCGCTACGACCTGAAGTTCAAGTTCAAGCTGAAGCAGAAGCGGAATGGCGAGGTCAAGCTCGACATCAAGTACCGCGTGCGCTACCACGATAGCCGGGGCCGCCACGAGAGCAACCCGCTGGTGATCGTGATCGTCATCCCCGCAGTGATCGTGCCGGTCACGGCGACGCCAGTGGTGACTGGTACGCCAGCAACGGCGACGCCGACCGTCACCGGGACGCCGCCCACCGCTACCTCAACAGCTTTGCCGACCACGACCGCCACGCCGACGGTTACGGGCACTCCGGCTACTGCCACACCGACGGTGACCGGGACGCCGCCAACCGCTACGCCGAGCCCGACCGCGGCGCCGGACGGTCCGTCGCCAACCCCCACGGCGAGTTCCGGCTCATAGCTCATCAGCATTCCCCAACGCCATCATTTGAGATCTGCCCACCGCCCCGGCTCGCAGCAATCGTGAGCCGGGGCGGGTCTGTGCGCAGGAGAACCACTAGGCCGACTGCAACGCGCCGACCTGGTGCGGCGCAAGCCAGCCTCGCTTACTGCTCTTGGGCGTCGCCGTCAACCGCTGGCGCTTGCGAAACGCCAGTCTGTCAGCGTTAGAGCTGCACTAAGCCTGCGCGGATCGCCACAAGCGCCGCCTGCGTGATGAGCAGGCGAATCGCCCCCTGTGTCTCATCCGTCATGCGGGCCCCCGTAGGAGAAGGCGACCTCTGTCCCCGCCCCGATCCGGCTTGTGATAGCGAGACAGCCGCCGATCAGATCGCTGCGCTCGCGCATCCCGAGCAGCCCGTAGCGCTGATCCGCCGCGCCGCTATTGGGATCAAACCCGCGCCCATCGTCGCGGACGATCAGCCGCAGCTGCCCGCCGTTGCGCTTCAAGACGACCTGGACCTGTTGGGCTTCGGTGTGCTGGGCGATGTTATTGAGCGCCTCCTCGTGATGCTCGAAGGCATCTTCATCGCAGTGATGAGTTGCCTCGTCGCAGCAGTTCCTGCGCCGCTACTCACAGCGCTGATTATGGACTACCTGCCAACGCCGGGGATCTTCCGGCTTTCGTTGTCGGGTGTTGCCGTGTAGGTCGTCGCGGCTATGGCCGGAGCGGCGGTAGCTACGTTGGCGCCAGCGTCGCGGGCCGCCCGGCTGACGGTTCGCGAAGCGCCCGCCTATCTGTGAGGCGGCGTACAAAGAGAGATCCACACCATGCACAAGCGAGGCATCCTCTCAATCGCCGCGATCGTCCTAGTCGTGTTGCTTGCGCTCGTCGTACTCTACGGCCCGGCCTTGCTGGAGGCGATAGTATCCGG
>DAOUGF010000168.1:0-12516 GCA_034429295.1 Chloroflexaceae bacterium | reverse complement strand
TGCCGCTGGTGGAGGCGCCCGCGGAGGCCCTGCCGCAGCTTGAGCGGCGCTTTCCTCAGCCGCCCCGCCGCGCCGAGGAGCGGATTGCCGAGATCATCGCCGCCGGTGAGCGGGTCCACCCTTGGGTGCAGGCGTGCGCCCGCTATGCCGCCGCGCGGGCGAACGGCGCGGCGCCGCCCGAGGCCGCCTTGGTGGAGCAGGTGCAGCTGCTCAAGGGCGGGCTGATTTTCGCGGATGTGCCAACGGAGGAGTTGCTGGCAGTGGCCACGTTGCTGCGGCCCGCGCGTGTGGCCGCCGGGGCGCCGATCTTCGCGCGGGGCGACACGGCCGACTGCGTCTATCTGATCGCAGGCGGCAGGGTGCGCTTCCACGACGGCGAGCGCACCCTGAACGAGTTGGGGCCTCGCGAGCTGTTCGGCGAGGTGGCGGTGCTGGACGCCAGGCCTCGCGCCCTGTCCGCCACAGCCGTCGAGCCAACCGAGCTGCTGCGCCTCGATCGGGAGGCGCTCCTCGAGCTGATCGCCGAGCACGTGAGCGTGGCCCGCGGCATCATCCGGGTGCTCATCCGCAACCTGCGGGTGAATCTCCGCGAGCTCGGCGCGATCGAGCTGCAGCTCCAGGCGCTGCAGGGCGCCCAGAACTGAGCCAGATCAGGCGCCGGGGAATTAGATCGCAAGGGCCCGATAGCTCCGCGCCGCCGGATCGCGTATCCTGAGAGGGACAGCTTGGCCCGCGGGTTGCGGGCTGGCACCCGCTGAAGGAGCTGGAGCGATGAGCTATACAACCGATGAAGCCCGCTGGAGCGCTGTGGCGACGCGCGATAAGGCGGCCGCCGGGGCGTTTCTCTTCGGCGTGCTTACAACCGGCATCTACTGCAGGCCTGGCTGCGCCTCGCGCACGCCGCGCCGCGAGCATGTGCGCTTCTTCGCCACAGCCGACGAGGCGGAGCGGGCGGGTCTGCGCCCCTGCAAGCGCTGTGATCCGCGGGGCGAGGGCTCGCCGCGGGCGGCTGCTGTGGCCAGGGCCTGTGCCCTGATCGAGGCTGCCGAGGCGCCGCCCACGCTTGGCGAGCTCGCCGACGCCGCCGGCATGAGCCCGTACCACTTTCACCGCGTCTTCAAGGAGATCACCGGCGTCACTCCCGCCGAGTACTGGCGGGCGCGCCGCGATGAGCGGCTGCGCGAGCGGCTGCAGGCCGGCGGCAGCGTCGGCGCCGCGATCTACGAGGCCGGTTTTGGCTCGGCTAGCGCCGCCTACGATGGAGGCGTCGCCGCCTTGGGGATGACGCCGTCGGCCTATCGGGCGGGCGCCCAGGGCGAGCGGATCAGCTACGCCGTGGCCAACTCCTACCTTGGGCCGGTGCTCGTGGCGGCGACGGCGCGCGGCGTCTGTGCTATCGAGTTTGGCGCCGGGCCGGAGGCGCTCCGATCCCGGCTCGCGGCTCGCTTCCCCGGCGCTGAGCTCCACGAGGGCGACGCCGCCTTCGCCGAGACCGTGGCGCGGGTCGTGGCCTTTATCGAGGCTCCCGCCGGCAGTCTCGACCTCCCGCTAGACATCCAGGGCACCGCCTTCCAGCGGCGAGTGTGGGCCGCGCTGCGGGAGATCCCGGCGGGCGAGACGGCGAGCTACGCCGAGGTGGCGCGGCGCGTCGGGCAGCCGGGCGCCGCACGGGCTGTGGCCCAAGCCTGCGCCGCCAACCCGCTCGCCGTCGCCATCCCCTGCCACCGCGTGCTCCGCGGCGACGGCAGCCTCGGCGGCTACCGTTGGGGCGTAGAGCGGAAGCGAGCCTTGCTCGAGCGCGAGCGCCGATAGGGAAAGGGGAGCGCCTGACGGCTATCAGGCGCTCCCCTCTCCGTTCTCTTAGCTCTTTCCTAATCCGCCGCCACCTGCTCCTGGGTCGTCACTTGGACGTCGCCGATGAGCGACAGGTGGGTCAGGTACTGGACGGTGATCCGGCCCTCGACCTCGGGGGAGATCGTGTTGTTCGGCTGGGCCTGGATATACTCGATCGTCACATCGGCGTCGATCATGCCGCTATCGAGCTGGTTCTCGCCGCCGCCCACCGACGGATCGGCGAGATCGCCGGCGGGGGTGAAGACGCTGTAGCCGTCGCCGCCGTTCACGATGAAGCTGAGCGTGGCGACGCGATACTTCTTATCGGGGTCCAAGGGCACGTACTCATCGCCCTCGAGCACCTCCACGCTCAGGATGCGGTTGCCGGGCCGGGCGGGCACCGCGGGGTGGGAGCTCGTCTCTGCGAGGGGCGGCTGGGCGGCTTGGCCGTTGGGGTTGACCGTGTAGCGCAGGCCGGAGACGTTGGGGAAGCGGCCGGTGCTGACGGGGTTGCGGCTGGCGTCGAGGGCGGCGCCGGGCTGCAGGGCACTGACGCCGTTCTCCAACGCGGCCTTCAGCTGGGCGCCGGTTACGTCAACCTGGGCGATCGTATTGCCGAAGGGCTGCACCTCGAGAACCTTGCCCACCGTGATCGCGCCGGGGGGGATGCTGGCGCGGATACCGCCGCCGTTGAGGATGCAGACCACCGGGAGATTCTCGGGGTTGCCGAAGGAGGCCACCTTGGCGCGGATGGCATCGGCCAGGAAATTGCCGAGGGCCGTCTCGCGGGAGCGCACCAAGGTGTTGCTCAGATCCACCGTGGTGGCACCGATGATCTGGTTGCTCAGCGCCTCGATCTGCGGCTTATAGGCCGTGTCGATCTGATCCTGGAAGGTCGGGTCGGGCTCGATCTCGGCGCCCTCGCCGGGGAGCAGATCGCGGCCATCCAGGCCGTCGGCCCAGACCGGGCGGATGGTGGCGCCGCGCACCTCGGTGACATTGCCATCGGCGTCGAAGCCGACGATGATGTCGCCGACCCACTTGCCCCACTCCCAATCCTGCACCACCACGACGCCGTTGATGATCTTCGGATAGACATCCACCGGAGTGGCGCCCACCGGCTCATCCGCCTGGCTCTCGGGCAGCAGCGGCGTGTGAGAGTGGCCGCCCACGATGATGTCGATGTCGCTGGCCTGCTCAGCCAGATTCCGGTCGGCATCGTAGCCGATGTGGGTGAGGGCGATCACGATGTCGGCGCCGGCGGTCCGCAGCGCCGCGGCCTGCTCGTTCGCGATCGTGACATACTCACCGTCGAAGCTCACGGCGTCGCTGGGGCTGCTGATATTCTCCGTCTCAACGGTCGTGAGGCCGAAGATACCGACCTTGGTGCCGTTCGGCAGATCGACGATAATGCGCTTGCCCCACTGGCCGGGGCCGGGCACTTCGGCGTAGAGCGGGGCGAGGGGCGAGGGGTCTACGGCCGTCATGTTGGCCGAGAGCACCGGGAAGGCCGTGCCGGCGATGAAATCGGCCAGCACCTGGTCGCCGCGGTCGAACTCGTGGTTGCCGATCGCCACGGCGGAGTAGCCGAGCTGATTGTAGAACCAGAGGTCCGCCTGGCCGAGGAACTGGTTGAAGTAGAGCGTGCCCTGGAAGACATCGCCCGCATCGAGGAAGATTGTATCGCGCACGACCGGCGGGGGGGGCGGGTCGTAGAACTGGCCCGCGGCGATCTGGTCGAACAGCGTCTTCCGGCGGGCCACGCCGCCGAGGTTGCGGCGGGCCGTCTGCCCGCCCGAGCTGATCGTGACGGCCTGCGCGGGCTCGATGCGCGAGTGGTGGTCGTTGGTGTGGACGAGCCGCAGCTGGCGGACTTCGGGGCCAGCCTGAGCGTTAGTGATGCGGAAGCCCCCGGCGTAGCGATAGAGGACGATTCCGGCTCCAAGGGCGACGGTGCCCTTCAGGAACCCACGGCGTGACAGCTTGGTCATCACTGCTCCCTATCAACTTCAGGCGATACTCCGGGCATGATGGAACGGGCGCTATGAGCAGCGCGCAAGCAGGTGGCCCCCGTGGAGCGAACTATGAGTTGAACAGACCCACATGGTATGGCCTATTATATACGCACTTTTGCCGGCGCGTTCAGCCGGTTGTCAGAGAACTCCAGGGGAGCCGAACCATGCCTCACCGCCCCGATTCCATCCTTGCGGCCTTTCTCGCCCACGCACAGGCCGACCCCGCCCGCCCCTGCGTGATCTGGCGGGGCGCGACGCTCAGCTACGGCGCCCTGGCGGAGCTGTCGGCGGCTTGGGCCGCCCGCTACCGCGAGCTCGGCGTGGCCCGCGGCGACCGGGTGGCGCTCTACCTCGGGAGCAGCCCGGCCTTCCTCTCGGCCTACCTCGGGGCGCACATGGCCGGCGCCGCCGTCGTGCTCATCAACACTCAGTACCGCCAGGTGGAGCTCGAGCACATCCTCAACGACAGCGAGCCGCGCCTGATCGTGGCCGACCAGGAACTGGCAGTTGAGCATGAGGCCTCCAGAGCTGATGGCGGCGCGCGGTGGCCCACCATCGTTACGCCCGACCCTGAGACCTACCTGCCCGCGGGTGTGTCTAAAGCATCTTCAACGCCCTATGCTCAAGGCTCAATTCAGCTGCCAGAGGCGGCGGATCTGGCCATCCTCGCATACACCTCTGGCACCACCGGCCGCTCAAAGGGCGCCATGCTCACCCACGGCTGCCTGGCCGCCAACAGCGCGGCCGTTCTGGAGGCCTGGCGCTGGACGGCGGCGGACCGGCTGCTGCTCACCCTGCCGCTCTTCCACATCCATGGGCTCGGCGTGGGCGTCCACGGCACCTTGCTCGCCGGGGCCAGCCTCGACCTGCGCCCCCGCTTCGACGCCGCCGAGGTGCTCGACACCCTGGCCGGCGGCGAGCACACGCTCTTCTTCGGCGTCCCCACCCTCTACACCCGCCTGATCGCCGAGGCACGCCGCAGGCAGGGCGGCGACCGACCAGCGACGACTGACGACCGACCAGCGGCCGCCGATGATCAGCCGCATGCCCGTGTTCCCCGCTTCCCGCTCCCCGTCCGCCTCTTCGTCTCCGGCTCAGCGCCATTGGCCCAGCAGACCTTCGCCGAGTTCGAGGAGTTATTCGGCCAGCGGATCCTTGAGCGCTACGGCATGACCGAGACCGGCATGAATCTCACCAACCCATACGACGGCGAGCGCCGCCCCGGCTCGGTGGGCATGCCCTTCCCCGGCCAGGAGGCGCGGGTGGTGGATCTGAAGACGCGCGAAGAGTTGCCGGATGGCGAGGTGGGCGAGATCCAGGTGCGCGGCCCCCACGTCTGCGCGGGCTACTGGCGCAACCCTGAGGCGACCGCGGAGGTCTTCCACCCTGACGGCTGGTTCAGCACGGGCGACTTGGGCTGGCGCAGCGCCGACGGCTACTTCACGATCACTGGGCGGGCGAAAGAACTGATCATCAGCGGCGGCTACAACATCTACCCCCGCGAGGTCGAGGAGTTGCTGCTGACTCACCCTGGCGTGGCCGAGTGCGCCGTGTTCGGCCTGCCCGATCCGGAGTTCGGCGAGCAAGTCGCCGCCGCGATCGTGCCCAGCGACCCGGCCAACCCGCCGAGCGCCGATGAACTCATCGCCTTCTGCCGGGAGCATCTCGCCGCCTACAAGCGCCCTCGAACGATACGTTATGACGAGGCGCTGCCGCGCAATGCTATGGGCAAGATCGAGAAGCATCGACTCCGCGGCTGGTGACACCAATCTCGGGTCGGCCAGAGAAGGCTATCAAGAAGATTGATGACACCGGAAGCGCTTGGCTTCTGTACGAACTGGCTGCCGTGGCCATCGCCTACGAGTTGTGGGAGGCTTGGGCACGGAAGAAGACAATCATGTCGAGGTCGCCCGGGGAGTGACCAAGAGCTGTGAGCAGAGCAGCTGCCTCACTGCGGTGCTGCGTGCCGTGGTTGGCCAGATGGACAAGGATCTGCCAGCGTGGGTTGGAGTGCGCCGTGCCCCCCGTCGTCCGATAGGCGAGTTCTTGGGTCAGGTCAGCCTCGTCGAGCCCGGCGATCACAGCGCGTAATGTTGCCTCCTCCTCCGCCCAGCGCGCGCGGATGGCGGAGAGGGTGGGGAACTCGGCCGGGTCGAGCATCGCAGAAGGCGACACACCCCTCAGACGGTTGCTCCAGAGCCACTCGGCGCTCAGCGTGTGGACCAGGATCTGGCGCAGGCTACCCAAACCCTTCAGCGGGGCCACGTCCAAGTCGGTGGGGTCAAGGTGGGCGGCAGTGTCAAGCAGGCGTCCCACAGCCCAGTAGTGATAGTCGTAGAGTGTCTGGAGGTACTTGGGCGTTATCATTGTCTCCTCCTGCCACAGTGTAGCCGGCTCGTCGCGACGTCAAGGTGAGGCTCGCCAGGACTCCGCGCGGAGCCGCACCGTGGCCTCGAGGGCGAAGGCGTGGTTGTGGCGGTCACGCTCTGCCTGGTCGAACTTGCGGATCAGGCGCCAGAGCTCGGGCGGCGGGTTCGGCCGAGGGCGCTGATGTTGCACGGATATGGTGGCCCCAAGTATGTCAGAGCGGGTGCGCTTGCGCAAGAGACAATTGCACCGCCGAATGGCCCCCACATCCCCAGCTTGATGTCTGCGACAGGCTGACTGCGGGGCGCTGCCCTCTACCAGTACGTACCACCTGCGCGATGGGCGAAGATGCGAGCGGGCTCTGCCCCTCGCGCTCCCCGCCAAGCGGATGCTCGGCTACCGTGTGCTACCATAGCCAGGCTTCGCGATCCCACCGCCTCGTCGTGGCAGGCTAGCTGAAGAGGGGTACGATGGCCGACGAGACAACAATAGAGATGCGTCTGAACGGTGCGCGCCATCGAGCGCGGCGGCCATCAGCTCAACGACGACCTGTCGGTGGTGGCGCACGATAACAAGCGGCTCGCCACGGGCGCGTAGGCGCCGCGGCCCTCCTGGGGCTTCATCGTAGCTCGAACGTCTTGTCGAGGAAGGCGAGCATGGCACAGTTGAACTGGGCAGGCCGCTGCAGTGGCGCGAAGTGGCTCACGCCGCGGAGCAGCACGAGCTCCGCGTTGGGGAGGCTCCGCGCCAGGTACTCGGCGTGCTCGCGGGTGATGAACTCGTCGTGCTCGGCCTGGACGACGGTGACCGGTACGTTGATCCGCGCCAAGTCCTGGGCCGAGTAGTTGGGCTGGGTCTGCTGCATGCGCGTGACCGCGGCGGAGAACGGCTCGAACTGCTCCGGCGTGGCCGAAAGCTGCCGGTAGTCCTCCATGTGCCGGCCGATGCAGCGCTGGAGGATCGGGGTGAACTCGGTGATCTCCTTGACGCCGCTCGGGTCCACGTTGCAGGCGAAGAAGAGTACACCGACGACGCGGCCGGGGGCCTGCGCGGCGAGCGTCAGTGCGGTGCAGGCCCCATCGCTCCAGCCCACCAGCGCCGCCCGCTCAAGCCCCAGCGCCTCCATCACCGCCATCACGTCGGAGGCCATCAGTTCGTAGCTGAATGGCCGCTCGTCGCGGGTGCTGCGGCCGTGGCCGCGGCTATCGATCAGCACGGCGCGGTAGCCGCCCGCGAGCAGGGCCGAGAGTTGGTAGCCCCAGTTGCCGCTGTGACCGAGGCCGCCGTGCAGCAAGATCACGGGCGGGCCGGAGCCGTAGGCTGCGTACCAGATCCGGGCGCCGTCGTGCTCGATCTGGCCAGCATCAGCTGTGGGCGGTAGAGGCGCGGCGCCCTCTGCCGCGAACCGGCTCAGGTCGTCATCGTGGAATTCCATGCTGCTCTCCCTGGCGCATCGCGCACATCCCCGAGATCGGGGGATGGCGAGGGTAGCCACTCTTTCACTTGTCCAGAGATAGTCGCCCGGCGCGGCTCCTGATCGACATGTCTTGGCGCCGCTTCTGCCTCGCTTCGTTGCTGGGCACTCCCACTAAACAGAGCCGCATATATCGCTCGGAACATATGGCCGAAGCATTCGCCCCGGACAGCGACCGTGCCACACGAGCAACCTGGGGCGAATGCTAACATACTCGCTGAACAGCCCGATTACGCGTCCTGCATCGCCCTCCGCCTCAATCTGGCGGCCGACCGCGGCAGCCCGCTGTTGCAGCATTGGGTCGTGTACTGATGCTTGGGCTTCCCCTTTCGAGTCATCCGTTGCCGCCCTCGGGCTCGTAGGTCGCGATCACCTGGATCGGGCCGACGATGTTGGCGTTGAAGTCAGCCAACTCCTCTGCCGGCACCCAGAGCTCGGCATGACCGCGGTTGCCGACCACCTGCACGGGGTAGCGCTCCAGGAACGACGAGCGCACCTCGAAGCGCGTCACATAGCCGCGCCGGCCATCACGGGCATTCCACTCTTGCGCGATCTGTGTGGCATACGCCTCGCTCAGCACCGGGTAGAAGATTGGTTGCTCTGGCAGGCGCGGCGGGAAGGCTGTGTAGCCGCTCGCGGCGATCAGCGCGAGCTCAGCCTCTCCCACCGGGCGGTAAAGCGTGGTGGTAGCCGCGAAGCCGTCGGCAAAGGGCCAATTCGGGAGCGGCTCGCGGCTCTGCCGCCACTCAGCGGGGATGCCCTGCAGGCCCACCCGCGCGGCGACGATGCCGCCAACGATCGCGCAGTTGGTGTCCACGTCGCCCAGCCCGCTGGCCGTGTGCCACAGCGCCGCCTCGTAGTCGGTGAGGTAGGAGGCCGCGCACCACAGGCAGTAGCCTACGGTGTCCTGGGCCGAGATGTTGCCCCCGTTGCCGAGCGTGCCGACCGCCCAGCGGGCCGGGATACCCGGCGAGAGCTCCGCCGCCCGCTCGATCCGCGAGCGCACCTCGCTCTCGGGCACGTAGGGCAGCACCAGCTCGCAGAGCGAGAAGGCGCTCGGCGCGCCGCCGTTGCCGATGCGCCAGGCCCAAGCCGCAGCGATGGCGATGGCGATCGCACCCGCGATGCCCTCCAGGTGGGCGTGGGTGACCTCCGCCGAGCGCCGAGCCTCTTCGACGACGCGGTTGAGGTCGTCTGCGAAGTAGGCGCCGAGGGGCGCCACCCGCATCGCTGCACCGTTGCCGTACGAGCCCTGGCCGCCGAACAGCTCGGCCGATGCGCTGCGCCAATCCTGACCACCCTTCACCCGACGCAGGAGCCGGAGCGCGCCAGCACCATAGCCGCGCCCTGGGTTGTGGCGCTCAGCGAAGCTTTGGGCCAGAGCGTCCTGATCGACCGTGCCGTGGCGGCGCAGGACTGACACGAGCGAGAGAGCCATCTCGGTGTCGTCAGTGTAGGCCCAAGGCGGCGCCGGCAGGGCGCGCTCGGCGATCAGGCGCCCGACAATATCGGGATGGGCGAAGAAGCGCTGCCCAAAGGCGTCGCCAACGGATAGCCCTTCCAGAGCGATGTGGGCGCGCTCGAGGCGAGCGTCGTTGGTCGTCACGTAGTCTCCTCCCTCCTGCCGGTGTGCTCGGCGAGCAGATAGTGGCCCCGGTTATTTTAGCCAATCGGGGAGCGGATCGCCGCCCGTGCTCAGGATCGGCCCCATGCCTGTACCAAGTTTTGGGGCAAAACCATGTACCCACCCCGCGGCGCCGGTGCTTTAATAGGCTGGGCGCTCGACTCGAGCGCGTTCTAGCCCAGAGAACGAAGCACCACATGGCCGCCACCATCTCCTTTACCAACAACTACCGCGACCTCAGCACCGATACCGGCTTCCAGTTCGAGTTCCGCTGCGACCGCTGCCAGGACGGCGTGCGCTCGAGCTTCAAGCCCTCGCTGCTCGGCACCGCCAGCAGCGTCCTGAACGTCGCCTCAAACTTCTTCGGCAACCTCTTCGGCGTCTCGGGCGCCGCCAACAGCGCCAGAAACGCCACCTGGGAGCGCGAGCACGACGCAGCCTTCCGCGCCGCCGCCGAGGAGGTAGCCCCGCACTTCACGCGCTGCCCGCGCTGCACCGGCTACGTCTGCAAGCACTGCTGGAACGAGGCCGCGGGCCTGTGTGCGAACTGCGCCCCCGACTTGGGCGGCGAACTGGCCGCCGCGCGGTCCGACGCGGCGCTGCAGCAGATGCGCGAGAAGGTGTACGCGAGCGCTCAGTTCAGCGGCGACATCGCAGGCAAGCATACCACCTGCCCAAGCTGCGGCGCCCCCACCGGCGACATGAAGTTCTGCGGCCAGTGCGGCACCCCGGTCGCCCTGCGCCGCTGCTCCAACGGCCACGAGGTCGGCCCCGGCTTGCGCTTCTGCGGCACTTGCGGCGAGCGCGTCAGCGACGAGTAGCCGCCACCAAGAGTCTTCCCCGGCTGGGCGCGATCGCGCCCTACAGAACCCCCTGCCCACGAAGGCATAAGAGGCGGCGACCGCGCCCGCCCGTGCCTTCGTGGCGTGTGCGCGTGCGGCCGGCGCGGAGAGGCGCCGGCCCTCTATCCCGGAAACGAAAGCGACAATTCTATGCATAGCTTCTTCCCGCGCCAGCGCGTCGCGCTTTGGGCGCTGGCCCTCGCCACCCTGCTCGCCCTACTGCCCGCCGACCACTTCGGCGCCCCCGTCGCCGCCCAGAGCCTCGCCGCCTCCTGCTTGCGCACGCTTTCCGTGGCCGAGTGGGAGGGCAGTTTCACCTTCGCCTATAGCGGCAGCGCCACCGAGGCCGAAGGCGACTACAGCAGCGGCGCCACGGTCAACACGAGCGCCAGCGTCACGGTGCGCTTCGCCGCCGACGATCCGTACGACCCCAGCGACTTCCAGCAGCGCTGGTTCGGTGTGGACGCCTCCGGCAACGTCTCGATCAACAATACCGGCCACCAGGGTAGTGTGCAGATGAGCACGAAGGCCGATGGCCCGCCGATCAGCGAAGTGGGCCGGCCGCTCGGTACGATCACCGTCGATGTCGAGACATGCACCTACGATGTCGAAGTCTGGATCGATATCGCCGATGCGATCAACCAGCTGGATGACGACCCGATCCGCACCGAATTGGCCGCCTTCACCTTCGGCATCTACGACCGGCCCGTCAACGAGCCAACCGGCTCCAACGCGAACCTGACGCTCGCGGGCAGCGCCAGCGTGCCGGTGGCGGCGGCGATGGAGACCTACGAGGTGGATCACGCCACGCTCGATGGCGGCTACGTCGCCCACGAGTTGATCAGCATCTACTCCCAGCGCGGCAGCGCGCATGCCGGCATGGCCGCGGTCACCTGGACGCTGCGTCCGGTGGCGCCGCAGCCCCGGATTAGCGAGGTCGAGTTCCTGCACCAGGAGTATCCCAGCGGCGAGTGGGTGCCCGTCTCGGACGATGGCGTGGTGGACGGCGACCCGGTGCTGATGCAGGTCAGCATCGAGAACCCGACCAACGGTATTATCGAGTTGCCGCTGCGCTTCCTCGATGGCGAGGCCGACGAACTGCTCCCCGACGGCGAGATGAACCTGGTCCTGCCCCCTGGCCGCATCGAGACCGCCTACACGTGGGATACCACCGGCTGGACTTGGGAGCGGCCGGCGGCTGGCGGCACGCCGCCCCAGACGAGCGCGCCGAAGGCCCACCCTGACCGCCGCATCAAGCTGGAGCTTGGCCCGACCAATAATCTCTACGACAGCGTCGAGGAGCCCGTGCGCGTGCGGGCCCGCCCGGTCGTGCTCGTCCACGGCCTGAACAGCAACAGCGGCACCTGGTCGAAGTACCCCGGCTTCCTGCGCGAGATCAACTTCACCTGGAAGGCCTACCCTGTCCACCTGCAGACCGGCTACTCGATCGCCAGCCAGCAACGCAGCGCGCTGCTGCGCGAGAACGCCCAGACCCTCGCCGACTGGGTGGAGTACGTGCGGCGCACGGAGCAGACCTGGCACGTGGACATCGTGGCCCACTCGATGGGCGGCCTGATCTCGCGCGAGTACATCCACAGCTTCATGCCGATGGCCCCCGACGGCCGGCCGACGGTGGGCCACCTGGTGATGCTGGGCACGCCCAACCGCGGCTCGAGCTGCGCCTACATCATGCTCAGCGCCAACCTGGTCGCCGGCATCCCCAACCTCATGGCGCCGCTCGAGCTGACGCCGGAGAGCGTGGCGAAGTTCAACCAGCGCGTACACAACCAGAAAGGGACGAAGTTCTCGGTGCTCGTCGGCGACGACAACAAGTACAAGTGCGAGCTGACCAACATGGAGCCGAGCGACGACGTGGTGTTGGCCTCAAGCGCGCGCTACACCTTCGTCCACGCCTACACCGACAGCGCCCACACCGACATGACCGAGTCGCACAGCGATTTCACGCGCTTCGTGATGCCCATGCTGCTCGACCGGACGCATACGGCACGCACGACGCCCCGTGGCTCGGCGATCCTCAGCGCCGCGCAGCCTCAGGCCGACGCGCAGGCCCAGTTGAGCCAGGTGGTCAGCCGCGAGCTCGCCCCCGGCGCCACGCTGGAGATCCCGCTGACTATGCCTCAGGTCGAGCGCGCGAGCGTCCTGGTGATCGCCGCCGAGGGCGTGACGGCCACGCTGCGCGACCCATCCGGCAAGGTCGTGGCGACGAGCACCGCCGGCAGCCCTGAGTCGCGGGCCTGGCTCCGCTCGCTCGAGATCGATCCGGTGGCGGGGGCGTGGACACTGCGCCTGGAGAGCAAGGAGGCCGAGGCGAGTCTAGCAACCGTGGCCCTGCAGGTCGCC
>DAOUGF010000167.1:0-11511 GCA_034429295.1 Chloroflexaceae bacterium | reverse complement strand
GCGCTGTTGAGCATCGATCTGCCGCGGCTCACCGCCAGCGAGAGCGTGGCCCCTGACGAGGCGGCAGTCCGGATCACCCGCGAGGCGACCCTGCGGGGCGCGGGGCTGCTGCTCGCCGGCGCCGACGCCGTGCTCCACGACGAGGTCGCTGGCCCCTGGCGGGCGGCGCTGCTCGGCGCCCTGGACGCTTTCGGCGGTCTCTGTGTGCTCGCCGTGGAGCGACCCTGGGAGGCCCGTGGTTACCTGCGGCGCCGGGCGTTTCTCCGCCTTGAGTTGCCGTCTCCCAGCTATGGCGAGCGCGAGACGATCTGGCGTGAGCGTCTCGCCGAGGCCAGCCCTGGCCCTGCGGCGCTGCAGGCGCTTGCCAGCACCTTCCGCCTCAGCGGCGGGCAGATCCGCGACGCCGCCATGATGGGCCGCAGTCTCGCTCGCTGGCGCAGCGGCAACGGCGCGCCGCCTACGCTCCAGGAACTGATGGCCGCCTGCCGCGCCCAGTCGAGCGGCCGTCTCAACACCCTGGCCCATAAGATCAGCGGCACCTATACCTGGGAGGATATCGTGCTCCCTCCCGATCAGGTGGCGCTGCTCAAAGAGATCTGCCTGCAAGTGCGCCATCGCCGCACCGTGCTTGAGCGCTGGGGCTTCGACCGCCACCTGGCCATGGGCAAGGGCGTGAATGTCCTGTTCGCGGGCCCCTCCGGCACCGGCAAGACCATGGCTGCCGAGATCATCGCCGCCGATCTGGGGCTTGAGCTCTATAAAGTGGACCTGGCCTCGATGGTGAGCAAATATATCGGCGAAACCGAGAAGAACCTGGATAAGGTCTTCACCGCCGCCCGCGAGGCCAATGCCCTGCTCTTCTTTGACGAGGCCGACGCCATCTTCGGCAAGCGCTCCGAGGTGAAGGACGCCCACGATCGCTACGCCAACATCGAGGTGGGCTACCTGCTGCAGCGGATGGAGGAGTACGACGGCGTGGTGATCCTCGCCACCAATCTGCGCAAGAACCTCGACGACGCCTTTGTGCGTCGGCTCCATGTGGCGATCGACTTCCCCTTCCCTGAGGAGCCGGACCGGCATCGGATCTGGTGCAAGGTTTTCCCTCCCGAGGCCCCCTTAGCCGATGATGTCGATCTGGCCTTCCTCGCACGGCAGTTCAAACTGGCCGGCGGCAACATCCGCAACATCGCGCTGCTGGCAGCCTATCTCGCCGCAGAGGAGGGCAGCGCGATCGGGATGGAGCAGATCGTTCGCGCGGTGAAGCGCGAGTACCTCAAACTCGGCAAGCTGGTGACGGAGGCGGAGTTCGGGCGCTTTGTCGAGCGCGTGAAATAAGCTCACCCGCAACGATCGTCCTCGTAAGGTTGAAACATTCGCCGCAGGCGAATGTTTCCCCTAAGACAGACGCCGAGAACGTTCTGTGGAGCCATGGAGACCATGATGAGCAAACAGCGCCATCAGACCAGGGGCTCGCGCACTTCTGTCGCGCGTCCGGATACGGCACGCCCCCTCTCACCTGATACAGCGACCCAACCCCTCGTGCCGTTCGGCGCGGCCATGGACCATCCCACGGGCCAGCGGCACATCGTGGACCAGCTGCGGCTGCTCCAGGGCAACCTCGGTAACAGTAGCGTGCTGCGGCAGATCCAGCGCGATCCGCCGGATACCGCGACAGCCGATCCGTCCGTTTCCACCGCTGCCATCCCCGCCGATCTCCAGGCCTTCCGCGATCACGGGCCCTTTCCTGGCGCAGCCGAGGGCCAGCTAATCGTGCCGGACACTGGGCTCGGCGGCTTCAATGCCTCGTACGACCCGGCCACGATGGAGTTGACGATCACCGTGAACATGCTGATGACCTTCCTCGATGGCATCAGCATCAGCGGGGGCGTGTTCCTCGCCAACAACCCCGGCCTGCAGGATCTGGTGGATGCGCTGAACGCCACCACCGGCGAGCGGCGTGTCCGCGCCGAGGCCGCCGTTCGCGACGGCTGGCAGTGGCACGGCGACGAGGACGCGTGGATGGCCCAATACCAGCAGCAGGTGGCCGCGGCATGGAGCGGCCGGCACGTCTTTCAGGGCAGCCGGCCCGGTTGGGAGGAGCAGCTCGCCCACACCCGCGTGCAGATCAATGCTGCCAAGATCGTCAGCTCTGGTGGGCCCGAACCAGTGCCCGAAGGCGCCGGGGCCGGGCCCGTTCACACGCGAGCTACGATCTTCAAGACCTCGCCAGTGGACCGGGCGCGCGACGCGCTCACGCCGATCGCCGACGACCTCGATGAGAATGTGCACTTCTTCGGCGGCCACGACGAGGATGTCGGCGCCGAGGTGAACCCCGGCTCCACCGGCAGCGGCACCGACCAGACCCTAACCCTTGGCAGCGACCAGTTGGCGACTCCTGTGAGCAAGCTGACCCACCCGGTGTTCTTCGGCTTCGACCGGCACGACCTTTCTCCCGACGCCGTCGCCGGCCTCACCGCCTTGATCCGCACGATCCAGGCTCCCGCAGGGCAGCCCGGCACCAGTATCGAGGTGGTGGGCCACGCCAGCACCGTCGGCGACGAGGCCTACAACCAGGCCCTTTCGGAGCGACGTGCCAACGCGGTAGCCAACTTCCTCCAGACCACCAGCGTGGACGGCGCCCCGCTCGCCAACGTCACGACGCGCCTCGCAGAGCCGGCCGGCTCCGGCGAGACTGGCATGGACGCATCGGCCCGCTCGCAGCGGGTGGATGTGATCGTGGCGGGCGGCGAGGCACAGAACGTCGCTGCCCACGAGTTCGGCCACATGATCGGCCTCGGCGACGAGTATGCCGTGCCGCGCGACGCCGCCGGTAACCCGAACGGCCTTGTGAGAGGTACCGGCGGCCAGGTAGGCGATTCCGCCATCCACGACCGGCTCTCACAGGATATGGGCCTCGGCGGGGCCGTAGCTGAGAACAATGAGAGCGTGATGTCGCTGGGCGACACCATCAGGCCCCAGCACTACGCTACCTTTATGAAGGCGCTGCGCGATCTGACGGGCGTGAACGACTGGCGACTGAGAAGCTGAGAGGTGGCCTTATGGCAGAGAATGAGCCGATCCTGCAGTACATCATCGAGGGGCAGCGCCGCTGGGGTACCCGCGCCTTCGCCGATGGGCGCGTAGAGGCGTTAAGCGATCGTTCGGTGAGCGTCACGGAGGACGGCGGCTTCTCCACCGCCCCCGTGGAGCTCGCCTGGCGCCCACGTGCCCAGTTGAGCGCGGATCAATGCGAGGCGCTCCGTGCGCTGATCCGCGACTCCGACTTCTTCACCCTGCCCGCCAGCCTCGGCGCGGATGAGCAGATTCAGGACGGCGCCGTGACCACTTGGACGGTGCGCCGCGACGAGGAGACCCATCAGGTGCGGGCCTACGGCGCACGCCACGCGAGCAATCCCACTCTCGAGGAGCTGCGGCGCGGCTTCGAGTTGCTGGTCGCCCAGGCAATCACGCGCGACGCGGCGGCGTAGCGCGAAGATCGCCGCGGCGTCGGGCCTACTAGTATCCGTACAGCGTAGCCCCTAGTCCGTTATCCGTACCGCGACGGCTTTCTGACACCAATTGACAGTGCTCCCATCCCAAGAATCCTGCCAGATCATGCACTAGCGAGGGATGCATGCGGCGTACGGCCGGAGAAGGTGATGACGTGAGTAGCTTCGAGCGAGCATCGGCGAAGTCGCCCATCGTCGCGCCGCGGCGCGCGGCGGCTGAAGAGGCGCCGCCCGAGCAAGGGGCCGCGCCGGGGCAGGATGCGCTCGCGCAGCTTTCCCCTGGCGGCAAGCTCCACGCGCCGCCCCCGCCGGAGCATCCCACCGCGCGCAGTCTGCGTCGCGCCCAACTGCGCGAGCGCCAGCGCAGCGGGGGGAATCAGGCTGCCCAGCGCCTGATCCAGCGGGACGAGACGAGCCTGCCGAGTGTGCCCGACTACCAACTCACGCCGCCATCGCTCTTCCCCGCGCCGCGTCGGCCGTCGCTGCTCGGTGAAGGTCCATACCTGCATCTGGACCCGCAGATCGAGGCTGAGCTGCGTGCCCAGCAGATCCGCACGGCCCTGAGCCCGGCCCAACTGCGCCCCCTGCTGGCCCGGCTGCCGCTCGAGCCGATCCTGTTGGCGCCCGGCGGCGGTCTGCCGGCCGCGCCCCCACCTGCGCCGCAGCCCGGCCCGCCCGCCCAGCCACAGCCGCGAGTGGGGGAGCGGGGCGAGCCGCCCCGCGCCGGCTCCGGCGGCGACATCCTGCGCGCGATCGCAGAGCGCCCTGAGGTGGAGGCGGCCATCGGCAGACTTGGCGACCACGCCCTCATGCAATGGCAGCGGCTGCGCCTCGGCGGCCAGGTGGCTGTTGTGAGCACATCGGCCCTGATCGCAGGCGGCGCGCTCGCCGGCATCGCCACCAGCCCCGAGGCCCGCCGCTTTGTCTTTGAGCAGCTGAGCGGCGCGGCGCTGCCGGTGCCCGGCGCGGATTGGCTCCACGTCGAACTCAACGTCGCCGACGACAACCTGATGTTCGGCCTGCATCTCGATGTCGGCCGCTTCCTGCCGGCGGCGCTCGGCTTCGGCCCCGGCTCGCCCGAGGCCATAGGCGAGCCGCCGCAGCTGGAGGGCGCGCCTGGCTCTCCACCGCTGCGCCGTAGCCTGGCCGCCCATCCTGGCAGGCACCGGGCGCGCCGATACGAGCGAGGGCGCCCGAGCGCGCAAGCTGTTGCGCGCAGCCCGGCCTTCGTTCAGCGCAGCCCGCTCTCCGACGAGCTCAGGCGCCTCTGGGATGCGGCCGTCAAGGGGCGGTTCTTCGACCGGCTACGGGCCGTCTCGCCAAGCGCCGACCGCGACGCCCGCGCCTTCATCGAGGGTTCGCTGTCGGGCGACGACTGCTGGCTCGCCAGGACGATCTTGCTCAATGGTCCCGAGCCGCTCTGGCCGCGCGAGGCCCTCGACGAGCGGGGCAGGCGCGCCGCCGCCAACGGCTGGGCCGCGGAGCCGGGGCATATCGAGGGCATGCTTGGCCAGGCCGGCCACCAGGTGCGCGCCCTCTACTTCCCCGGTCTCACCGACCGCAGGGCGCTCGTGATTGGCGGCGTCCACGGCTCCGAGCTGGCGGGGATCGAGGTCGCCGAGTCGCTCGCCGCGAGCCTGCGCACCGGGCCGCGACCCTATTTCACCGTGATCATCGTGCCCGAGCTGTTCGCGGCCAACGCGGCGCGGGCCCGCGCCCAACGCCCCGCGCCAGGCACCAACAGCAACATCGGGCGCTACACGCCGCTCAGCGATGTCCCCGCCGGCAACCGCGTCGGCCAGGGCAGCGGCGCGCGGGCGGTGGACCCCAATCGGCAGTTCCCCGACCTCGGCACCGGCATGGTCCCGACTGCCCCCACCGATGCGGAGGGCCGGCCGATCGAGCCTGAGAACGTGGCCTTGCTCCAGCTGATCGAGCGCTTCCATCCCGAACGCATCGCTAGCGTCCACTCCATCCGCAGCGCAACCGGCGCCGGCGTCTTCGCCGACCCGCGCACCGACGCCGCCGGCAACCTCCAGCAGGCCGAGACGGACGCCGATCGCGACCTGGCGCTGACGATGGCGGCCCACGCCCAGGCCGGTGGCGCCAATGTCCCTGGCAACAAGCTGAACACAGACGGCACGCGCGGTCCCCGCTCCACGGCGATCTACGGGCTGGCGCCCGGCTCGCACCGCACCGGCGCCCGCCCGCAAAAGCCCTCCAGCGCCGAGGGCGTCTCCCTCGGCGATTGGGGCTCCACGGAGGTGCGCCACAACGGCCCCGGCGGCGCCGCCGACCCGCGCGACCGCCCCTCGATGAGCGTGATCACGATCGAAGTCCAGCACTACGAGTCGAGTGACATGTACAGGGCCGGGAGTCGAGCCCAGGCGCAACGCATCAAGGAGCTGCAGGCTCACCGCGACGCCATCCGCGAGATCTTTCTCGGCCCGCCGAACGCGGTGCGGCGCCCATAAGCGTGGCGGCACTCGCCATCTCCAGTCGTTGAGTAACCCGCGAGGCAGCCTCAATTGTGCGAGGGTGAATGGTTTGAACGCCGTCAAGAGCTCTCAGCCAAAGATCGCGGCTGCTCAGCCGCACATCCTCTCCGGTGAGGCCGAAGCGCCCGAGCGCGAGGCGACCGAGGCCGTGCTCGTTGATAGGGCTCTGGTGAGCGCAGCCGAGCCGCCCAAGCCTCCGCTGCGCCAGGGTGCGGTCCTGAAGCTGCAGCGCTGGTTGGGCAACCAGCAGGCGCAGCGCTACCTGGCTCGCCAGTTCGTGCCAAGCATCGCCGCGGATGAGCGCGAGCCCCTCGGCACCTGCCCGGTCTGCGGGCGCCAGGGGCGCGGCCGCTGCCCCGACTGCGGCCAGCCCTTCCAGAAGCTCCAGCGCGCCATTGTGCAGCGGGACGGAGAGGAGGATGCCGCCACCGCGGCGGCCAACGCGGTCTATGATGCCCTCGACGGCTGGAACGACGAAGCGGCGGCCGTCGCGGCCCTCCAAGGCCACGATGGCGCGATGCGCAGGCGCATCCAGAGCGCTTTCGAGTACGAGCACGGGGAGAGCCTCCAGAGCTATCTGCTCGATGAGTTGGATGACGATTGGTTGGTGCGGGCCACCGCCTTGCTCACCTCGACCAACTTCCACGAGCCGCACACTAGCCTGGCCCTGGCGCTCATCCCCTCCGGCACCCGCGACGCCGAGCTGTTCCGCATTCTGGAGGGCGCCTCTCTCGCAGGCCGCCAGGAGATCGAGCGGCGCTACAACGAGGCCTTCGGCGCGATCGGCGAGGGCTCCCTGCGCGCCGATCTCAAGGACGACCTTTCCGGCGCCGATCTGCAGAAGGCTCTGGTGCTGCTGTCGCGCGATCTCACCGAGGCCGACAGGCTTTATTTTGACAGTCTGGCGATCAGCGGCACCCGCGACGACGCCGTGATCCGTCGTATCCAGCAGGTGTGGCAGC
This sequence comes from Chloroflexaceae bacterium, assembly GCA_034429295.1. Lineage (GTDB taxonomy): Bacteria > Chloroflexota > Chloroflexia > Chloroflexales > Chloroflexaceae > OHK40. Next base: position 4,542 of record DAOUGF010000167.1, on the reverse strand, counting down.
GCGGCCCCGCCGCCTTTGCCGAGCTCGAACGCCAGTGGAACGAGGGCGTGAAGGATCAGTACAACGGCGCTGATGATCAGTGGACCACTTTATCGCTGCGCGAGGCAATGAGCGAAGAGCTCTCCGGCGAGGAATGGGAGCTCGTGCGTGCTGTGCTTGATAGCTACGAAGCCTACCAGGAGGGCCAGCGCAGCGGCGAACTGCCCTCGGGCGACGGCCCGGCCACAGAGGAGCAGCGCACCCGCCTCGAAGATATCCAGCTTCAGTGGGCCAATGATACCCTGGCCGCCGCCACCACCGGCGGCTTCACCGGCGCCGGCACGAACGAGGAGCAGGTCTACCAGGCCATCAGCACCATCCGTGCGATCTGGCTTCAGCGCATCGAGCGCGCCGAACAAGCCGGCGATGCCGCCCGCGCAAGCGAGTTCCGCCAACAGTGGGAGGCCGAACGCCAGCGACTGGCCGCCATCATCAATGCCGAGATGGATGAGGGTGGCGATGAGAACCTCCGCGCACGGCTCCTCACCCTCGGCGAGCTCACTCCCGCCGACGAGGTCTACCTGGCCCAGCGGGCCCACGACTCCGACCGCGTGATCAGCCTGGTCACTTCGTTCTGGGCCAGCGGCCGCATTGCCGAGCTGCACCGCCTGGCCGGCGCGGAGCGCCGCGATGACGCCGGCACGTTGCTGCGCCCGGCCTTCCAACTGATCTTTGCCGTCCCGATCACTAGTGGCCTGCCGTGGCAGCGCCTGTACAGCCTGATCAACGAAGAGGCCTCGGATGCGCAGCGAGGCGCCCGCCGGCTCGCCCTTGAGCTCGGGCAGGGTGATAGCGACAGCGATCTGCGCGCCGGCTACGATCTGCTCACCACCCCGGGCATCAGCGCCGAGTTGCGTAACGCTGTGATCGAGCTCTACGTGGCGCAACATTGCCCCGCCGCCCCGGGCGAGACTGCGACGCGCAAGTTTCTCAACCATATCAACGCCACCTACGAGCGCTCAGCCACCTGCTACGACTTTCTCGATTTGCTCGAGCCCTCGACCGATACCCACGAGTTGGTGACCAGGGCCGAGGGCCGCCTGGAGGCATCGCAGAGCGGCCTGTTCCACTTCGTAGTTGCGGATATCAGAGAGGATTACGATCGGCTGACTGGCGAGGACACGCTGGAGGTAACCGAGGAATCTCTTGAGCGCCTGCGCTTCATCGCCGAGCATGCCGACGCCACCCCGGCCGAGCTCGAAGGCCTGATGGCGATGATGGGCGCCGGCTCGCTGGCCGAGCTCGCGCAGCACGAGTACAGCGCCTTTCAGGCTCGCTTGGAGGAGCTGCGGCAGCTTGAGCGGACGATCGCTGACGCGCTGGCCACGGTGATCGAACTGTCGATCGAGACGGCGCTCACGATCGCCACCGGCGGTGCGACCGGCGGCGCGCTGCTGGCCTCGATCTCAGCCGCTGTGGCCGGCATGCTCGTTCGTGAGCTGACGCTCGGGCAGAACTATAACCTGATCAGCAAGGAGAACGCCCAGCAGCTCGCTTTGATCGTCGCTGGCCACGGCTTCGGCTCATTCGGCCGTGGCATTGTGGCCGACGCGGTCAACCCCGAGCGCCTCAAGGATCTCAGCCGCGCCCGCGCCTTCGTCCAGGGCATGCTCAGCGATGCCGTAACCCAGGTGAGTGTGCAAACCGTGGCCGCCAGCTTCGACAGCCGCCTCCCGAGCGCCGAGGATATTGGCGCCCACGTTTTGACCATCCTCGGCAGCTCTGTCGCTTCCGGTAAGAGCGCCGCGATCTCGTTCAACCTCAGCGAGCATCTGCCGACAATTGTGCGACTGCGCACCCAAATAGCCGCCAATATCACCCAGAACCTGGTGAGCGGCCTCACGGAAGAGGCTGCGACTCTGGTACGCAACGGAACCGGCGATCTGACCGGGGCCGAGATCGCGATCCGCTTCGGGCGGCGTAGCGCTAATAGCATCGGCCGTGGTCTGGTAGACAGTTTCCGCGATATCAGCGCCGAGGAGGTGGCGGCTGAGCGCCAGCGACGCGCTGAGGAGCGGGCGCTCGGCGGCGACAAAGACCTGGCTGACCTTGCCCACGGGCCAGGTGTGGCCGAAGGCACAATCCACGATCCCACAGCCGCTGCCGAGGCGGGCGTGCTCAGCGTAAGCCGGGCGAACGACGAACACAACCTCTCCGCGGTCCGTACGCCAGACGGCCAGGTGGTCATCACGATCTGCTCCCCAACCTGCAGCCGTCTCCACGTGTTGCTGGAGCAGGCCAGGGCCCGGATCACCAGCGAGGAGGCGCTGGAGTTCTACGCCGCCCAGGCGCGCGACATCGAGCGGCGCCTGACCGAAGACCCGAACGACCACGACGCGCAGATGGATCTGGAGGAGTTGGCGGAGAGCGTGGGAGCAATGATAAACAGGGCTGGAGAACGGGCGGTATTCGGGGGCGCCCCGAGCTCTGCCCAGCCCGCGCCCACCCCCGAGCAGATCCGGACGGTGATCGCGGAGCACGAAGAGCTTCAGCGCCTCTATGAGCAGTATGTCGAGCGCAAGCGGAACAAGACGCCCGGCGAACAGCCGCTCTCGCCCGAGGAGTGGGCGATGCGCACCTCCGGGCGTGCCCTGGCGCTCCTCAACGAGGCGCTTGGCGGAGCCGGCTGGCGCTCAGCTGTAAGGGCCGCCGCCCCGCCGCCCGATCGCTCGGAGATCTTCGTCGAGGTGTCGCGGGAGCTCCTCGATGGGCTGGACCCATACCCCCACCAGGAGTACGTCGGGCCCTTCCCGCTCGCCGACAGCGAGATATTGCGCCTCGGTCCGGCCGGAGAGCGCGCCGCCTCAGGGAAGGAGCTCTGGCTTAGCTTTCTGGAGCAGGGACTCGACACACTACCGGCCCATGTGGCGCACGAGTTCGAGCAAGCTGTTCAGCGGAGCAGGGCGCTTAACCAGGCTATCGAGCTCGACAAGGCCAGAGGGCTCTACTGGCCAACGGATGACTTGGGCCAGCCGTGGCAGCTGCACCATATCGTGCCGCGCGAGTGGGGCGGCAGCGATAACGCCCCGAGCAACTGGATACCTGTGCCGTACGCCGTCCACGTCGAGTTGCACGACTGGTGGCGGCAGTTGGAGCGACGGGTGCGCGCCGATCAGCGGCGGGCCATGCGCGAGGGCGAGCAGGGCGAGTACATCCCCGAGGTCGAGTGAGCGGCTGCCATAGTCATCGTCAAAAGGAGCGCAAGCTATGAGCCATGATCTGACTACCGAGCGCGAGGCGCTGCGACGCCGCGCTCAGCCCACCGAGGCCGCTGCGATCCCCGCAGAGCAGACGCATCCCCTGATCTCCCTCCAGCGCCAGCTCGGCAACGCCCACATCGCCCGCATGCTCGCCCAGCGCGAGGCAGCGCCTGAGGAAGAGGACGAGTTGCAGCTGAGCCGCGACCCGGCCGTGCAGCGCGAGGCAGCGCCCGAGGAAGAGGACGAGTTGCAGCTGAGCCGGGCGGCCCCTGAGGTCGGCCCTGAAGGCGGGCCGGTGAGCGATAGGACGGCGAGCCGGATCAACGCGATGCGCGGCGGCGGCTCCGGTTTGGATGCCGACGCCCGCAGCGCCATGGAGCACAACCTCGGCGAGAGCTTCGCCGATGTGCGTGTACACACCGGCCCCGAGGCCCATCAACTCAATCGCAGCCTGGGCGCAAGGGCCTTCACGACCGGCAACGATATCTTCTTTGGCGAGGGCGCCAGTCCGAGCGACCGAGGCCTGCTGGCCCATGAGCTCACGCATGTGGCGCAGCAGCGCGGCATGACGGGCGGCGGTCCGCTGACGGTCGGCCCAGCCGACGACGCCTACGAAGCCGAAGCTGAGGCCAGAGCGGCCGCCGTGAGCAGCGGCGCGACCCCGCCTGCCCAGCGCGAGCCCCTTGAGGAGCCAGAGGGATGATGAGTTGCTGAAACAGAGTGTTCAGTGGCGATAGAGGCGTCGAAGTTAAACGAAAAGACATAATCAGGCACGTTCAATACTCAGCAAGCATATGCACCAGTGCGATGGTGTATGAATTGCACCAACGAGCAGCGCGCATTCCTCCTCACATCCCCCACGAAGTACTGCTCGCGCGCACAGTCTCTCTGTTAACGATAAATTAATCTTTGCAGTTGGCCTAATTACATCGTAGGGCGCAGGCTGCGCTCTGCGTCGGTCGACTGTTGCCGCCGGTTTATGGCTGCTCCGAGGAGGCGCGGCTATGTTCAGTGATCTCGACGAGACCATCAAGGCGATCCTCGTCAAGGCAGGCGAGCTCGACCCGGCCCAGATCGATATTAGCTTCGAGATCCCCAACCGCGAATGGTCGGCAGGGATCGCGCGCCCGACGCTCAACTGCTACCTCTTCGATATCCGCGAGAACCGCGATCTGCGCCAGAGCGGGATGCAAGTGGAGCGCAACGGCGAGGGCAGCCCCGTCCGTCGTCGCGCCCCGCTGCGGCTGGATCTGACCTATCTCATCACTGCTTGGACTAGAGCCGTAGAGGATGAGCATCGCCT
>DAOUGF010000166.1:0-8371 GCA_034429295.1 Chloroflexaceae bacterium | reverse complement strand
CGCGATCCGATCCTCATTCGCGACATTCGCGATCCGATCCTCATTCGCGACATTCGCGATCCGATCCTCATTCGCGACATCCGCGATCCGAGCCTCATCCGCGATCCAAAGCCCCTCCGCCGGCACCTCATCCAGCGCCACCATCAGCGGCGCGAGGCGCTCCAGGGCTTCGGGCGTCCGCAGCTCCGCCGGGACCAGCAGCTCCACGCCGAGCACCGTTCCATCGCCGTCGAGGTCGAGGATCGCGGTGTCGGCGAGCTCCACCACCCGGGCGGGCGCCTCGTCGGCGATGCGGATGCTGAGCTGACCGGTCTCCATATTCAGGCGCTCGTAGTCGCCATCGAGGGCCAGCTCCAGATTGGCGAGCGTCAGCTCGTCGTCGAGGTCGAGCCGCAGGCCGAAGATGCGGCCGGCCGCATCGAGCAGCAGGTGGGCCGGATACTCGAGCGTATCCACGGCCTGGCCCGCCTCGAGCTCGGTGAAGTAGACGTAGATCGTCCCCGCGTCGGGGTCGTGAGAAAACTGTAGCATAGGCCCTCCGCGCGAGCGCGCCGGCGCGTCGCTCCAAGCATCCTTCAGTGTACCGCAAAGCCGCAGAGCGCGCCGCGGCCGATCCTGCGCGTGCGGCCTTGCGCCTCCGGGTTATCGGGCAGCCGCTCTACCCATCTGTGCCGAGCGACTGCTGCGGCTCGATATAGCTCGGGGCCGTCTGCGTCGTGGCCTGGGGGCTCGGCGGCTGCGGTGCGGGGACGGCCTCTCTCGGCGGGGGTGGCGGCGGCGGGCTGGGCTGGTCGATGAGCTTACGATAGATAAAGGTGAGCAGAATGCGGATCACGGCCGCCACTGGGATGGAGATGAACAGGCCGAAGGCGCCCATCAGCGCGCCGCCAGCGAGGATCGAGAAGATCACTACGGCGGGGTGCAGGCGCACCAGCGGGCCCATCACATTCGGGATGATGAAGTGGTCCTCGATCTGCCGCAGCACGAAGTAGATCACGCCGAGCAGCGCCGCCAACCCCAGGTTCGACAGCCCGAACGGCACCACGGGCTGGAAGAGCGCCACGGTCATGGCGATACCTGCAGCCGACCAGGGGCCGATGATCGGGATGATCTCCAGCGTGCCGGAGGCCACGGCGATGATCAGGGCGTACGGCACGTTGAGGATGCGCAGCGGGATGTAGAGCAGCACCGACATGATCACGATCAGGATCAGCTGCCCGCGGATGTAGGCGCTGAAGACTCCGTCGATCTGCCGGCCGAGGGTGCCGATCTCCTCGCGATAGGGCGGCGGGATGAGGCTCACGGCCCACTGCTTCAGCTGGCCCGCTTGCAGCAGCAGGTAGAAGGTGATGATCAGGTAAACCAGGATGAAGATCACCGTCTCCAGCGCCGAGAAGACCAGGCTGGGCACGTTGCCGCTCAGCCGGCGGCCCAAGTCGCTCACCGCCGCCACCAACTGCTCTTCCAGGGGCGCCAGGTTGAAGATCACGCCGCCGATCTCGATCTGCTCGCGGCCGCTAAAGAAGCTCTGGATGCTGGTCGCCACCGCGGGCGCCGTGGCCGCCAAGTCCCGGGCCTGCTGCACGATCCGCGGCCACAGCGCCGTGCCCAGGCTGTAGAGGATCAAGAAGGCCAGCACGTAGAGCACCCCGATCCAGAAGGCCCGCCCCACACCCGTGCGACGATCCAGCCAGGAGATCAAGGGGTTGAACAGGTAGGCAGTGATGATCGACGCGATAAACGGCGCGAGGATATGCTCGACCGCGAAGAGCAGCCAGATTGTGAGGAAAACCACAACAGCCACCGCGATCAGTTTAGAGCGCGGCGAGAAGCGGATCGGTTTCTGTTCTACGGACATTGCTTTTTCTAAGCAGCAAAATGGCGACTGGCGCCGGCACAGATGCCGGGCCGCGTCGCCATATTATACCGCGGCGCCCCTCTGTTGGGATGAGGGTAAATATCCCTCTACTCGCCGCTGCGCCGCAGGGGAATGTCGGCCTTCAGGGTGTCGTTCGGCTCGCCCCGCAGGATGGCCACCTCGATCTGCTCAGGATCCACCGACGGCAGATACCGGGAGAGCACCTCAGCGATGTCGATCTTCATCTGCTCTTTCATCTCCGGGGTGAGCTTGTAACGGTCGTCCACGAGCACCCGTGCGAGGCGCTCCTTGGCGACCGTCGAGCTCCGCTCGCGCCGGCCGAAGAGGTTCTCAAAAAAGCCCACAGCAGGGTCCTTTCGCTACGCGCGGCGCCGCCCGAACATGCCGAACAGCCGCTCCAGCACACCCTGGTTCTCCTGGAGAACCGGGAAGGGCACCTCCTCGCCCCTCAGCCGCCTGGCGATATGCAGGAAGGCGCGGCCGGCCGCCGACTGCTGGTCGTACACGGCGGCCTCGCCCCGGTTGGTGGAGATGACGATCGTCTCGTCGTCGGGGACGATGCCGATCAGGTTGATCGCCAACAGCTCGAGCACATCTTCCACCGAGAGCATCTCGCCCCGGTTCACCAGCTTCGGCTTGATCCGGTTGACGATCAGGCTGGGCGGGCCCTTCTCCGAGGCCTCCACCAGACCCACGATCCGGTCGGCGTCGCGCACCGCCGAGACCTCGGGCGTAGTGACGATGATCACCTCGTCGGCGCCGGCGATGGCGTTGCGGAAGCCGCCCTCGATCCCGGCCGGGCTGTCCACCAGGATGAAATCGAACTCGGCCCGCAGCTGGTTGGTGAGCTCGACCATCTGCTCAGGGGTCACCGCCTCCTTGTCGCGGGTCTGGGCGGCGGGCAGCAGGCAGAGCTCGGGCAGACGCTTATCCTTGATCAGCGCCTGGCGCAGGCGGGCGCGGCCCTCAACCACATCCACCAGATCATAGACGATCCGGTTCTCGAGGCCCATCACCACATCGAGATTGCGCAGGCCGATATCGGCGTCGAGCACGGCCACCCGGCTCCCCTGCATAGCGAGGGCGGTGCCGAGGTTCGCGGTGGTGGTGGTTTTGCCAACGCCGCCCTTGCCCGAGGTGATGGTGATGACGCGCGCCATTGGATCTCCCTATCGTTTGAAGGCTTCCCACGGCTCCACGACGATCTGGCCGCCCTCGATGCGGGCCACCTCTGGGGAGCGGGGGCCGGACTTGGGCGCAGTGGCGATCTGGTCGGCGATCCGCAGCTGGGTAGGCTGCAGCTCGATCGCGCAGATCAGGGCCTCGGGGTTGCCGAGGGCGCCGGCGTGCACAAAGCCTCGCACGCGCCCCCAAACCACGATGCTGCCGCCGGCGATCAGCTCGCCGCCCGGGTTCACATCGCCGATCAGCGTGATGTGGCCGCTGTGGCGCACCACCTGCCCCGAGCGCACCGTGCGGGTGATCAGCAGGGCCTCGCTCTCAGGGGCGGCCACGGGCGCGCCGGGCCTGGCGCCCTGCCCGCGCTCCCCGGCAAACTCAGGGTAGCGCGGCAGAGGCCGGGCGGTGATCCCGGCCGCGCGGGCGGCGTTGCGACTCTCGCGGGTATTGGCGCTCAGGGCCTCTGTCTCCACGCCGTGCTGCTGCATCAGGCCCAGCATCTCGGCGAGCTGCTCCTCGCTCATGGCGCGGTCGCCCACCTCGAGGGTGAGCCTGGCGCCGTGGAAGAAGCCGCGGTTCTGCGTCAGCTGTTGCTCGAGTTGCACCAGTAGCGCCGACCACTCGGCGGTGTCATCGAGCCGCATCCGCAGGCCGTCTCGCCCGCCCTTGATGCTGATCAGGTCGCCCATAGACCGTCTGTGTGCTTTGAACGTGAGAATGCGGGGAAATTATAGCATACAGGGCAAACGGCTGCCGTCTGGCAAGCTGCGGGCGGTCGTCCGTCGGTGGTCCGGCGCGAGCACCTACGGCTGCTGCCCCACCACCGGCGGCGGCTCCACCTCAAGCGGCGCGCTCCAGGGGGGTACCGGCAGGGCCGGGCAGCTGGCCGGCGGATCCTCGGGCGGTGTGACCTTGAAGTATGCCTGCATGATCTGCGTCACCGCGGGCACGGCCATCGTCGATGAGCCGTCGTTCAGGTCGCCAACCCCCTCGATCAGCACCGCCACCACCACCTGCGGGTCATCGTAGGGCGCGAAGCCGACGAACCAGGCGTGGCTCTGGCGCACAAAGCGCTTGTCGGGCGTCTCCAGCAGCGGCCCGAACTCCGCCGTGCCCGTCTTGCCTGCGATACTCAACCCCGAGCACTCGTCTCGCGCGGCGACGTTCAAGCCATTCGTCACCGACTCGCGCATGCCCTGGCGGATGGCCTGCAGATAGATCGGGTCCACCGGGGCCTTGCTGAGCACCTCAGGCGTCACCTCGCGCACCAGCTGGCCGGAGCTATCCACGATCGAGCCAACCACGTGGGGCCGGTAGACCGTGCCGTCGGTAGCGATACCGCCGGCCGCCGTAGCGAGCTGTAGCGGCGTCACCAGCATATCGCCCTGGCCGATCGCGGTGTTGTAAGTATCACCGGTAGTCCAGACCTCGCGCTTTACCTGCGCCTTCCAGGCGACCGTCGGCACCAGGCCGCTGGCCTCGCCGGCGATGTCGATCCCGGTAGCCTGGCCGAGATGGAACCACTCGAGGCCCTCCACCAGCCTGTCGATGCCCAGGCCGGTCACCCGCAGCGCCTTATCATCGAGGTTGGTGGCCTGGTCGTTGCCGCCCGCCACCGAGGCGAAGAAGACGTTCGAGGAGAGGCGCAGGGCGTCCACCACCGTCAGCTCGCCGTTGTCGCGGTTGCGCACCGAGTTGGGCAGCTCGAAGGGGGCGCCGTTGCGCTCGATCAGCTTGAGCACACCAGGGTCGCGCAGGCGCGTATCAGGGGCGATCACGCCCTGCTGCAGCGCCGCCGCGCCCACGAACTGCTTCAGGCTGGAGCCAGGCGGGTACTGGCCGGCGATCGAGCGGTTGGTGAGGGGCGCCAGCCGCAGCAACTCCTCCAGGGCCACAGGATCATCGGGCGCCAGCAGCGCCTGCAGCTCGGCGGCTCGGGTGGGGTCCACCCAGACGTTATTGTCGTAGCTCGGCAGCGAAACCATAGCGAGCACGCGGCCGCTGCGAGGGTCGATCACCACGGCGGAGCCGGCGACGATCGGCTTGTAGTCGCGCTTATACTGCTCGCGCGCAGCCAGGCGGCGGCGCTCGCCCTCATCGATCCAGCCCTGGAGGATGCGGGCTGTCTCCGCCTGAAAGGCCGTGTCGATCGTCAGCACTAGGCTGTGGCCGTTCTCCACCGGGCGCAGAGTCTCGGGGGCGCTCACCGGACGCTGCAGCACATCCACCAGCAGCGACTCGATGCCCATGCGGCCCCGCAGCTCGGCCTCGTAGGCCGCCTCAAGGCCATCCTTGCCGATGCGGTCGTCCACCTGATAGGGCGGCAGGCCGATGCTGGCCGGGTCGATCACCTTCGGGATCAGGCCGCACCTGCCGGCGTGACCCACCAGATCGGCGAGGCCGCTGAGCCAGGAACTGGCCGGGTTCTCGGCCACCAACTCGCACTCGGAGATGCGCCCGATATAGCCGAGCATATGGGAGAGCGACGGGATCTCGCCGCTGAGCGGATAGCGGCGCCGGTAGCCCTCAACCACCTGCACGCCGGGCAGATAGTTGCTATTCTCGCGGATGGCCAGCGCCAGATCAGGGGAGACATCCTCCCGAATCACGACGCTCTGGTAGCCCCGCACCTGCTCGCGGTCGATCAGGGCCTCGATCGGGTTCTGAAGCTGCAGCACATCGCTGTAGCGCCGCGTGAGATCGAGGGCGTAGAGCGTATCGGCGGGCGGCACCGTCACGGTGAGCGGCCGGCCCGCCTGCACCGGCGGCAGAGGGCCGAGGCGCGCTAGGCTGGCCCGCAGAATCGGGGAGAGCTCCAGGGCCGTGGACGGCGAGAGCTCAAGGGTGCCGGTGAGCCCGGCCACCTGGCTGAGGCGGGCGAGCACCTCGCTGCGCCGGGCCGGCTCCGCCGTGGAGGGCAGCCTGCCGGGGATCACCGCCAGGTTATAGATCGGCACGCTCTCGGCCAGCAGCGTCTTCCCGTCGGCGGCGAAGATCTCGCCCCGGCGCGGCGGCACCATCAGCGTGCGCCGGAAGACCTCCTCCGGCACGTTGCCGCTCTGGCTTTCGATGCTGACAATCTGAAGCTGATAGAGGCGCCCAACCAGCACCACCATCAGCAGCAGCAGCAGCACGCGGAGCGCGATCAGTCGTGGCATACCCGTAGTCCGTGGTCAGTACCGCGATGCGGTCAGTGGTAGGCTTCTTTCGCGTCTTCCCTTAAGCGCTGCGCGCCACTTCGTAACGAAGATTCGAACTTTCGCTTTCGCGTTTTAAGCGCTGCGCGCCACTCCGTAACGCTAACATTCGCGAATTTCGCGATCCAAACCCCTCCCCCCATCATAACTGACCGCGCAACAGTCTGCGCAGTAGAAAAAACGCGGGCAGCATCGGCACCAGGGCCACCAGCACCACCGGCAGGATCACCACTTGGGCATAGGACCGCCACTCGATCGCGCCGGGCTGCGTGAGCAGGGCCAACATCGCCTCGTAGATCAGCGCCGCAACGATGATGGAGCCGAGGGGGACGATCGGCCGCTCCACCCGCAGGCGCCTGGTGAGCAGCGCGACCGCCAGGACGGCGAGCAGGAGCGCGAGGGCGTGAGCGCCGAGGGGCGTGGCCGAGAGCAGGTCGAGGGCGAAGCCGCCGTAGAGCGCCCAGCGCAGCGCCCGGCCCAGGCCGATATCGGGGAAGGCCGCCCCGACGCCGAGCAGGGTGCGGCAGACCACGAGAACGAGAACAAGGGGCGCGGCAAAGCCGAGGGGGGTGGTCAGCAGCGTCACCTGGACAAGGGCGAGGGCGAGCATGAGCAAGGCGCGCCCCAGTTCGCGGGCGACGACCTCTTCTAATCGTCTTGGTTGAGAATCACCCACACGTAGCGCACCTGGTCGGGGTCAACAAACGGCCGCAGCTCGGCCGACTGATGCTGCTCGGCCGTAACCACCCGCTCCACACTGCCGATCGGGATATTCGGCGGCACGGCGGCGAGGTCGAAGGGGAGGCCGAGGGCGGCGGTAAGGCCGGCGGTCACCACAGGGTCGCCCTCGGCGAGCGGCGTGGCCCGGCTCACCTGCTCGATACGCAGGCGGGAGCCCCGCTGCCACTGGCCCTGGACGAGGCCCATCTCGGCGCGGCCATCGTGGATCACGCGGCCGCTTATCTGGCTACCGATATCGGTGATCAGCAACACTTCGGCTGTGCGCGGCCCGACCGTCTCAACGATCCCGATCAGGGCGGCGGCGCTGCCGGGCGTGCGCCCGATCACCGCCATGCCGGGCCGCACGCCGTCGCGCTCGCCGCGGGCGATCGTCATCACGCGGCGGCCGGCATCGGGCGAGCGCACCGTCACCTCGGCGCCGAGCAACTTCCAGGGGTTAGCCTGCTCGATCTCCAGCTGCTGGCGCAAGAACTCATTCTCGACCGCGGCCTGCTCGCGGCGCAGCAACTCGGCCTGGAGCGCGGCGTTCTGCTGCTCCAGCTCGGCCACCCGCGCCCGCAGCGCGTCCTCGGTGCGGGGGGCCGTCATCGCCGTCACAACCTCATCGCGCAGGGCAGTGAGGCGTTGGGCCGCCGGGGCGAGGAGTTGCTGCGCGCCGTGGCGCACAGGGGCGAGCATGCCCTGGCGGTCGAGCAGCAGAAGCAGCCCGGCGATCACGCAGAGCAGGATGGCCACGACGAACGGCCTGCCGGTGGCCGGCGCGGAGGAGCGCTCGCGGCGCAGCTTGATCGGGCGGTCGTCGAGGAGATCGCGCATGGCGTGAGTTGGGGCCGCGCATAGGGCCGAAGCACTCCGCCTGAGGCGCGGAGCTTGGGCTCTACAGGCGCGCCCGCCTGCTATTCTGAGTCCTGGTCAGAATATCCTGGTAGATCTTGTTCTGATCGAAGTTCTCGACCATCCTGCCGGCGCCGCGGGCCACGCAGGAGAGCGGGTCCTCGGCGATATGGACAGGCATCTTCGTCTCGGCGGCGATGCGCTTATCGAGGCCGTGGAGCAGCGAGCCGCCGCCAGCGAGCGTAATGCCGTGCTCCATAATATCGGCCACTAGCTCGGGGGGCGTCTCCTCGAGGGCGAGGCGCACCTCCTGCACGATCGCGTTGACGGGGCCGGCGATGCCCTCGCGGATCTCGACCGAGCTAACCTCGACGGCTTTGGGCAGGCCTGTGAGCAGATCGCGGCCGCGGAGCACCACCTTGATCTCCTCCTCGAGGGGATAGGCGGAGCCGGCGGCAATCTTGGCCCGCTCGGCCATACGCTCGCCGACCAGCAGGTTGTACTCGCGGCGGGCGAACTGAATGATCGCCTCGTCGATCTC
>DAOUGF010000165.1:0-3174 GCA_034429295.1 Chloroflexaceae bacterium | reverse complement strand
TTGCAGCAGCGGCCGCTGGCCGTTGTGGGCATAGGTTCCGAGCGCCAGGAGCGTCTCGGTCGCCCGGCCCGCAGTGTCGGGCGCCACACCAGGGAAAAGCTTGTCGGCTAGCTTCGGGAGCCCCGTGGCGCAGCCCGTTGTCTCGGCGATCAGCAGCTCCAGCGGCCCAAATCCGTAGAGTTGCTCGTACAGGTACGCTTGGAGGGCTGGCCCAGGCTCGCCTCCCTGGCGAGGAGGAAGGACGCGCCAGCCCAGATTTCTGCCAAGCGCCTCCACTGCGGCGACAGCATCGTTGGGGGCAAGTGCGTGTCGCGCGAGCGCGGCCTGATCGAAACCGGCGAGCGCCGTCGCCTCTGCCATACTGCCAGGGCGCATTGGTGGCCGTGGCTCCCGGTAGCCGCGCACCAACCGGAAAGAACGCCCACCGCTTGCCAGGGAGCCGGTCAACGCCTCGGCGAAAGTGACAGCATCGCTCTCGACTGTCGCGTCCGGCCCAAGACTTGCGCTGGTGAGGATACAGCGCAACCGCTCGCGCGGGATCTGCAGGCGCGCTTGGAGCCGCCTGATGAGATAGGACACCTCGGCGCCGGCCGTTCCTCGGTAGAGGTGTGCCTCGTCGACCACGAGAATGATGCTGTTGGCCGGATCACTCGCCAGCCATCTCCGCGTCTGCTCAAAGATGCTTCGCTCGATGGGGCGCATGAGCATGTACTCGAGCATCGAGTAGTTAGTGACGAGGATATCGGGGCAGGAGAGTTGCATCTCGTGACGCGTCAGGAGTTCGCGGTCGCCGCCTTGGGTGAGCAGCCGCTGATCCCACCTGGCACGGGACGTGCCGAAAAACCCGCGCAGATCCTTGGCCGGCCAGCGTCCCCGGGACTTGAGTTCGGCCATAAGGCGGCCGCTATCCGACTCAGGCCCGTCGCGCAGGGCCGCGTCCTCGAGATCGAGGTAGTAGCGGAGCAACGGCTCGAGGTGCAGCTTGTCCTTCTGTGCGTCCCGCGGGCCTGGATACGGGGTGCGGCTGGTGTACATCCCAAAGCGGGGGTGCCGTCCGTAACGACTGCGGAAGAGGCCGCTAAGCCGCTCATCGCCGAACAGCCGTCGCAGGCGTGCGATCTGATCGCTGACCAAGGCGTTCATCGGGTAGAGCAGCAGCGCGCGGAAGCCTGGCTGCCGGAACGAGGCTGGCCGAGCCGACGCCTCTTCTATCAGGCTCCCGAGGATCGGGAGGAGGAATGTCTCGGTCTTACCCGAGCCCGTGCCCGTCGAGACGATAAGGTCGCGCCGATCGCTGAGAAATGCCTCGAGCGCCTCTGCCTGGTGTCGGTACGGTCGGGGGAAGATCCCGACTCCCGGATCCCAAGTCGAGAGCTCCGCAAGCGTGGCCCCAACCTGCCCAGGGAGCTGTAGTTGGCCGTAGGGTGCGCCAAGCTCGTAGGATGGGGTGGTCTCGAGGAAGGGCTCGCGCGTTATCGCCCCTCGCTCAGCAAGGAGCGCGCGCCGCTCCTCCACCACCCCCTCATCGCGGAGGTGGTACGCGGCCTCGATATAGCGCTGTAGGCGCGAGCGCAGGGCGTCGGCAATCTCCTGGACACCTGCGCGAACACTGGCTGTTGGCTCAACAGTCATGGGGATGCCCTCTGGTAGCTAGCGAACTTCAACCGAGATGCCGAGAGCGCGTAGCGCCCTCTCCGCTTTCGGCACATAGCTGGAAGGGACTTCCCACCAGCGCGGGTAGTACTTCCCATCAGCTCGAGTCTGTTCCCGCCCGAGCGCTAGGAGCAGCCGGTGCTCGGCGCGTGGGAGGGCGCTCTGAAGCTTGAATGTCCAGCGATCACGCTGGCGAGTGCCGATAACCCTGACGGGGTTATCGGCAAGTAGATCGAGAGCATATTGAAGGCGTCGCACATCACCGTCACCGAGAAGCGGCGGCCCTGCAGCGATGGCCCGTCCTCCTGACAGCTGCACGATGTAGTGCGCCATCACGCCGCGACGGGTGCGCGTCCGGGCAAGATAGCGCCCATCCGCAAGCTTAGCCGTTGGCGACTTCCAGCGATCAAACTGTGTGGCCGCCGGGTATGTGGCCGCCGGGGCGTAGACCTCGATATCAAGCTCTCCTGCAGGTGTGAGCACCGAGCGCTCGAGGACGGAGTTCCCCCAAGCATCCAGACTCTCCGTAGGCGTCCGAAGCCATTCGTGCTCCGGCACCTCATCAGCAGCTAGATCGATCTCACCGGGTGGGAGGCGGAGCAGCCGAGCTACGCCAGCCCGCTCGACAGCTGCACCTGCCCGCCTTGGCAGAGCTCGGGAGGGTGGGCCGCCGAGCAGCAGCCACCGGCTGATAGCCGACACCGGTACGATCCGCGGCGGCGTGGGGCTCCAGCGACCACCGGGCAGCGCGGCCACATCGCCGATAAGCTCCATCTCCTGGAGCGTGTTCCGCAGTTGCTCGCTCAGCCCCTCGCCGTCTTCGTTAAGCGTCTCCTGCCAAGGGAGCAATATGCGCGCAGCAGCGTTGATAAGCCGCGTGATGTAGACAGGTTGGGCGGTCACGCCCCAATCTGCCCAAAGCGCTGCACGCAGGGCCTCGGCGCAGAGAACAGGCCCGGGCGGAGCTGAAGTCGAGAGGCCGGTGAGGCCAAGGGCCTGGAGGACGGCCATGCGCGCAGTCTCGCTAGAGATTTGCTGCATTGCCGCGCTCATGCAACCACCTGCTGCACTCCGACAAGGTCCGCCTCATCAAGGCGCACCTCTGCAAGTTCAAGGGCTTCCCTCAGCGCCTCTGTCTGGCCTGTCGCGAGCGCGTACGGCAGGAGCACGCCGCGCACTGCCAAACGCTGAGCCTCTGGCGGCTTGAGCCAATTGCTGCTTGAAGCGTATACGCGAGCAAAGGCGTGAGCGATAGGCGCGGGGAAGCGAAGCCCGTCGGCGCTGATCTCGTCCAAAGCATCAAGGCCGGCTTCGAGCTCGGTAATAGCGAGCGAGCGCCACGAGGCCCACTTCAGCGACGTTGTGCTTGTTAGCGGGGGTGTATCCCGTTCCTTAAGTTTCTTGGGCGTTGGCCCTTCGCCAGTGTTGATAAGGACCGCGTGCGACCACAGTGCCGGCGGCAGCGGCACCGTCGCTCCTCCCTCAACAAGTGTTCCCGCCAGCAAGACGTTACGCGGCCAG
>DAOUGF010000164.1:0-2159 GCA_034429295.1 Chloroflexaceae bacterium | reverse complement strand
GCCCGCTGCGCATTTCGATCAGCAGCCCGATCTGCCTGATCATCGCTTGGGCCCGCTGTTCGAGCTCGGCGAGCGTGGAGAGCCAGCGGTCGGCGACCGTTCGCAGGGCCTCATCGTCGGGCGAGAGGTCGAGGGCATCGCGAAGATTGCTGGTATCGCCCGCGTCGAAGCGCTGTAGCATGCGCAGGATAGCCATCAGGCTGTAGCCGGCCTGCACCAGCGTGCGGATTACGCGGATGCGACCGAACTCGGCGGCGCCGTAGAGCCGGTAGCGGTTCGCCGGGTCCCGTGGCACCTCGATCAGGCCGTTGCGCTCCCAGTGGCGCAGCATATCCACCGTGACGTTCAGGTGCTGCGCCGCCTCGCTGATATGGACCCGATGTGGCCGCGTGTCGAGCAACTGGCCGGCAGCCCAGCGCTCGAGGAACTCGACCGCGGCCTCGGCGTAGGTTCGCTCCGCCCGCACGAGGGCCAGGTACTTGAAGGCCAACTCCATGGCTCGGCCGAGGTCGTCGGCGGCGGCGCTCCGCACCAGGTCGAGCAGCATGGCCTTGTCGCCGAGGTAGGGCCACTGCAGAGCGAGCCTGATCAGGCGGGCCTGCTCGAGGTGGGCAGGGCTGAACTGCCGGTAGCCGTTGGCCGCGCGCGGGATCGGCGGCAGCAGCGCCTGCTCCTCGTACTTCCTGACGCTGTTTTCGTGGACTCCGAGGGCCCTGGCGATGTCCTTGGTTCGTAGCGACTTCGCTGCCATATACGCTCGTCAGGAGGCATCTACTGCCCGCAAGCATACCACAACCGCCCTCAAACCCTCCACGTCACGGCCAGGGCTCCCTCAACCGCCATCCGTCGTCCACCGGCCGAGTTGTGCTGCGGGCGGAGTGGCGCTACACTGGCGGCGGCTGCCGGGACGATGCAGAAGGAGCGATGGCAATGACGATCACTGGCTATACAGGCACGATCTACCCCCGCTCGATCGTCGAGCACGAGGGCGTCACCTACTTCCTGGGCCGCTCAGCGGCCGGCGAGCGTGAGCTCGGCATCGTTGGCCCCGCCGATGGCTTCACCGGGTCAGCGAGCGGCGATGGTCTCACCATCTGCCCCTGCACGGCTGAGAACGCGGCGACCCTCAGAGCCAGGCTGCCCTGGCTCACACCCCGACCCCTCGGCGGGCAGACGTCCTTCGGTTTCGGCGACCGCATCGGCCTGGCGACTCCGGGGCACATCCAGGCCCTCCGCGCCGCCGGGGGCGAGGCGCAGATCGCCCCGATCTTCTGCCAGCAGTCGGTGCGCGAGAACACCCGCACGGGCCGCACGCCCCAACAGGTGATGGACGACGCCACCTGGGGCATCTTCCAGGAGGGCTGGCGCCAGCCCTGGGGCGCCGACGCCGACCATGTGAAGGTCGTGGCCGACCTGCCGCCCTTCGTCGCCGCCGGCTATACCTTCTACACGATCGACCCGAGCGACCAGGTGGACAACGCCGCTGAGAACGATCCGCCGGAGCGGCTGCGCGAGAAGGTCGCCGCCCTGCCGTGGGGCGAGCTCGGCACGAGCTACGAGGCGCTGCGGGAGCGCTACTGCGGCGCGCCCTTCGCCCTCGACGGCCTCGAGCTCACCTTCGACGAGCCCACCTTGCTGCGGGCCCTCGCCAAATACGGGCGCGCCATCGCCCACACCGCGGCGATCGCCCGCGCCCTGAGCGGGCAACTTGGTGGGCAGACGTACGACCTGGAGATGTCGGTGGACGAGACCGAGACCCCCACCTCGGCCCACGAGCACTTCTTCATCGCCTCGGAGTTGCTCGCCCGCGACATCCCCGTTGTCAGCCTGGCGCCCCGCTTCGTCGGCAAGTTTCAGAAGGGCGTTGACTACATGGGCGACAGCGCCGAGTTCGAGGCTGAGCTGGCGAAGCACGCCGCGATCATGCGCCACTTCGACCGCTACAAGCTCAGCGTCCACACCGGCTCCGACAAATTCAGCATCTACCCGGCCATCGCCCGCCACACCGGTGGCCGCGTCCACGTGAAGACGGCCGGCACGAGCTATCTGGAGGCGTTGCGCCTGGTGGCCGCTCACGACCCGGCGAGTTTCCGCAGGATGCTCGACGACGCCCGCGAGCACTTCGAGCACGACCGCAAGAGCTACTTCCTCGACGCCGT
>DAOUGF010000163.1:0-2508 GCA_034429295.1 Chloroflexaceae bacterium | reverse complement strand
CGCTTAAAAAACGAAACGAAGGCGCGAAAGCTAGCGATGGCGTCTCGGCGCTGGCGGCAGACAGCTCCCTTGCGCCTATGCCCTTCCAACTGGTAGCATGGGGCATCAGTGCGCCCCGAGATGTGGGCGCAAAGAGCTTTTGCACAGAACCGAGAAAGCGGCCCACCCTGGCCGCTCTCTCCACGCGCCGTACGGCCACTAGAAACCCAGGCATGCCCCGACTCCTGCTGGCCCTGGCCCTGCTCCTGATCACCTTTGCCCTGCCGCCGGCTCGGCCTGCCGCGGCCGCGCCGCGCTGCTTCCCGGAGGCTGCCCCGGTCATCACCGACTGTATCGATGGGCGTATCGCCGACTTCTGGGCGGCTCAGGGCGGCCTGCCTGTGTTCGGCTATCCGCTCAGCCCCGCGCGGCAGGAGGGCGCTGTCACCGCGCAGCTGTTCGAACGGGCCCGCCTGGAGCACCACCCGGAGAACCCTGCGCCCTACGATATCCTGCTCGGCCGGCTCGGCGCCGACATCCTGGCCGCCCGCGGCGAACCACCCGCCTCGCCCGAGCCGCCCCGCCAGGGCTGCCGCCACTTCCCCGAGACCGGCCTGAACGTCTGCCAACCCTTCCTGGCCGCCTACAGCCGCTACGGGCTCGACCTCGGCCAGCCGGGTATCACCCCCGCCGAGAGCCTGGCGCTCTTCGGCCTGCCGCTCACCGCGCCGCGCCAGGAGCAGCTGAGCGACGGCAGCACCCGCACGGTGCAGTGGTTCGAGCGGGCCCGCTTCGAGGATCACGGCGCCCAAGGCGTGCTCTTCGGCCTGCTCGGGAGCGAGTCCCGCGGCACGTGGAGCGCCCCAACGACCGCCAGCCCGCTCCCGCCGGGTGGCTTCATCGAGGTGCAGGGCGACCAACTCACCCGCCTCGGGCAGCCGGTGCAGATCAAGGGCGTGAACTACTACCCCCAAGGCCGGCCTTGGGCCGCGATGTGGCAGCAGTGGGACGGGCCTCAGATCGAACGAGAGCTGCGGTTGGCACGGGATCAGCTGGGGATCAATACGGTGCGCGTGCTGCTGCCCTACGACCTCTCGGGCGACGGCAGCGACGCCGGCCTGGTCGGCGGGCGCCTGCTGAGCCGCATGCGGCAACTCACCCGTATCGCGGGCGACCTCGACCTGCGCCTGATCGTCAGCCTCTTCGACTTCTCCGAGGCCTTCCCCGAGGCCGGCACGCAGGCGGAGGCGGCCCAACTCGACTATCTGCGCACACTCATTGGCAACTTCGCCGGCGACGACCGGATCATGGCTTGGGACCTGCACAACGAGCCGGATAACTATAAACTCTGGCGGGAGCGGGGCGGGGCCCAGCAGGTGCTCGGCTGGCTGGGCCGCATGGCCGACGAGGTGCACCGCCTCGCCCCCAACCACCTCGTGACAGTGGGCATGGCCCACTACGAGCATCTCTACGCGCTAGGCCCCGACGGGCGGCGCGTGGTGGACTACAGCGACGTGGTGAGCGTTCACATCTACAACGCCGCCGATGCCGCCCGCCAGCTGGATGAGGTGCGCCGCCACACCGACAAGCCGATCCTGCTCGAGGAGTTCGGCTGGCCTACAGGGCCCGAGTGCGCCGTGCGGGGCTACGATGAGGTCCAGCAGGAGTGGATGTACCGCACAACCTTGGAGGCGGCCCGGGGGCGCGTGGCCGGGGTGATAGTCTGGACGCTGCGGGACTTCGACCCCTCGCGCTCCTATCGCTGGGAGAGCCGCGAGGAGCACTACGGCCTCTACCGGCCCGACGGCACGCTGAAGCCCGCCGCAGCCCACTTCGCGGCGCTCCCCGGCGGGCCGCTGCCCAGCGCCACGCGGCTCGAGGCACAGCTGACGGTGGAGGGAGCGGACCCGCCCGGCGGTCCACGGGCCCCGGTGGTGATCGGCGAGACGGGCCGCACCGTGAAGGGCTACTTCCGCGCCGCCTATGAACTCTACAACGGGCGCTACAGCTTCGGCCCGCCGATCAGCGAAGCCTTCGAGCGCGCCGAGGATGGGCGGGTGGTGCAGTACTTCACTGGAGCAGTGCTTGCCTACTACCCCGGGGCCGCCGAGCAGCCCGGCTTCGAGGAGCTACTGCCGGAGCAGCAGGTGCCGCAACTGATCCGCCCGCTGAACATCGGCCAGCAGTACCTCGCTGCGCGCGAGCATCCGGCGGAGCCCCACCAGGTGGATGGGGAGTTCGCGTCGCTCTACCGCGCCTTGGGTGGGCAGTGGCGCTTCGGCGTGGCCATCACCGAGAAGCTCGTTGAGTCGGTGGATGGCGTGCCCACGGTGGTGCAGTACTTCCAGCACGGCAGCCTGCTGCGCAACCCAGCCACCGGCGCGATCGAGCCCGGCGGGCTCGGCAAGTGGGCGTGGGAGCGGCAGTGCGCGTCGGTGCGGTAGGCAGAGCTTCCGGAAGCTGCGTGTCCGACCACGTACCCGCCAAGTTGCCCGTTCCGCCCGCTCAGGGTAGGATAGGGGCAAACCC
>DAOUGF010000162.1:0-7351 GCA_034429295.1 Chloroflexaceae bacterium | reverse complement strand
CACGCCAGCGACGCCGTGCTGCTACTCGACGCCGACGGCGGCATCCTCGACGCGAACCTGGCCCTGGAGCAGCTCAGCGGCTACAGCCACGAGGAGTTGCTGGCCCTCGACCCGCGGCAGTTGCTGCCAGCCGTCGATGAGCTGGCCCGCACCGCGCCGGCCACAGGGCGCAACAACGGCCAGCACGCCCACGAGCCCCATGAGATCGAGACCGAGCTGCGCACCCGCGCCGATCAGGCGACGCCCGTGGCCGTGAGTGTGAGCAAGGTGCCCCACGCCGGCCAGCAGCTCCTCCTGGTGATCGCCCGCGACATCAGCGAGCGCCAGCGCATCGCCAAGCAACTCGCCCAGGCAGAGAAGCTCGCCGCCCTCGGCCGGCTCGCCGCCTCGCTCGCCCACGAGCTCAACAATCCGCTCCAGGCCATCCACAACTCGGTCCACCTGCTCCTGAATCGCCCGCTCTCCGAGGAGAAGCGCCAGCGCTACCTCGAGATGACGAGCGAAGAGATCTCGCGGCTGATCAGCATTGTGCAGCGCACCCTCGACTTCTATCGCCCCAGCCGCGAGGGCATGCGCCTGGTTGATGTGAACGAGATCCTCGACGTCGCCCTCACCCTGATCGAGGCCCAACTCCACGAACGTCGCGTGCAAGTGGTGCGCGAGGGGCCGGCGCGGCTGCCCTGGATCTTCGCGATCAGCAACCACCTCAAGCAGGTCTGCTTTAACCTGATCTTCAACGCGGCCGACGCCATGCCCGAGGGCGGCGAGCTGCGGGTGCGCACCTATGTGACGGAGGCCGGCGACAGTATCGACAACGAGGGCTATGTCACCGTGTCGGGCGGCCGTAGCGACGGGCTGGCTGGGCCGACGGTGGTGGTGGAGATCAGCGATACCGGCACGGGCATCCCGGCCCAGGAGCTGCCGAAGATCTTCGAGCCCTTCTATACCACCCGGGTGAAAGGCACGGGCCTCGGCCTGGCCGTGAGCTACAGCATCATCGAGCAGCACCACGGCGAGCTCGCCGTGCGCTCCATCGAGGGGGTCGGAACGACCTTCAGGATCAGGCTGCCGGTGGCGCAGTAGCCGAACATTGGCACACTGGCACCACTGAACCGCGCCCCCGAGCTGACAGCTTGGGGGCGCGAGAGCAGCCGAGCGTTACAGCAACCCCTCGATCGGCCTGATCACCACTCTGCCGCCGGCGATGTCGAGCTCGGCGATGAAGTCGTTGACCATGGGGACGAGGGCGTCGCTCTGGCCCTTGCGGGCGATCTCGAGCACCTCGCTGGCCCCTGTCTCCAGCACCGCCCGCACCTTGCCGATCAGCTCGCCCTCCGTGGTATACGCCTCCAGGCCCACCAGATCGTGGAGGAAGTACTCGTCGGCGGCGAGGGGAGCGGCCTCGGCGGCACGGATGTAGATGTCGGCGCCCCGCAGCTCCTCGGCAGCATCGCGGGTGGTTACGCCCTGGAGCTCTGCGATCAGCAGGCCGGGCTTGTGCACGATCAGGCGGCGCAGCGTGTAGGCGGTGCGCTCCTCGCCGATCAGCAGCGTGCGGACATGGCGCGCGATATGGTCGGGCCGGTCGGTGAAAGATTTCACCTTGACCTGCCCGCGCACGCCGAACGGGGCGCCGATCTGGCCGATGAGGAGCAACTCGTCTGTCATGATGTGGTCCGTACTCTGTAGCTGTGCTGCTTCGGGAGGCTGGCGCAGCGGCGCCGTTGGGCTGCGCCCCCAGAGCTCAGAGCTTGGGGGCGCGGAAGCAGGCACACATAGCTCGTAGGGCAGCCGGTCGCTGGCTACGAGCTACGAGCTACTCGATATCGACGTGGACGCGCTTGCTCTGGCGGGCAGCAGCGACGCCCATCAGGTCGCGGATCGCCTTGGCGACGCGGCCGCTACGCCCGATCACCTTGCCCGTCTCGTCTGAGGCGACGGAGAGCTCGTAAGTGACGGTGAAGCGGCCCACCCGCTCCTTGATCTGCACGGCCTCCTGATTATCCACCAGGTTCAGCGCAATGTATTCGAGCAGCGCTTTCATAGGGTACAGCGTACAGGAACAGGGAGAGCAGCCGGCCCGACGGCCCGCGGCCCCTTCCCTGTGGCCCGTTGCCTTGACTAGGCCTCGGCCGCCGGGGCAGGGATCACGTTGCCGCTCTCGTCGAGCACACTCACCCGCTTGAGCAGGTTAGTAACCGTCTCGGTGGGCTGGGCGCCGACGCCGAGCCAGTAGCGAGCGCGGTCGCCGTTGATCTCCAGCACCTTGGGCTGGCGGATGGGGTTGTAGTGACCGATGATCTCAATAAACTTGCCGTCGCGGGGCGCGCGCGAGTCCGCCACCACCACGCGATAGCTGGGCTGCTTGGTCTTGCCGGTGCGGCGAAGACGGATCTTAACCATGAGTGCGCAATTCCTCCGGAACTCAAATCCACAGAACTAACGGCCGATTATACCACAGGTCCGCAAGGGCTCTGCAATCACAACCAGAGGGCCGAGGCGCCCTCTGTCGCGAATGGCTCGGCCCTACGACGCTACTTCAACATCCGCATCAGGTCCCGCGGGTCGATCCCGCCAGGGCCGCCTCTGCCGCCCCTGCCGCCCCGCCGACCGCCTCTGCCGCCGGCCTGGCCGCCGGCCATCTGCTTCATCATGCGCTGCATCTGGGTGAACTGCTTGATCAGCGCCGAGACATCCTGCTCGCTGGTGCCGCTGCCCTTCGCGATCCTGGCCCGTCTGCTCGGCTTGATGATCTCAGGATTGCGGCGCTCCAGCGGCGTCATGGAGAAGATGATCGCCTCGATCCGCTTGAGCTGGCGCTCATCGAGCAGCTCCTCATTGCGGGCGAGCTGGCCCATGCCGGGAATGAGCTTCAGCAGCTCCTGGAGCGGGCCGAGCTTGCGCATCTGCTGCATGGAGTTGAGGAAATCCTCGAAGTCGAACTTGCCCTTGCGCAGCTTCTTCTCCATCGCCTTGGCCTGCTCGGCGTCGTAGAGCTGCTCCGCCTTCTCGATCAGCGAGAGCACATCGCCCATGCCGAGGATGCGCGAGGCCAGACGGTCGGGGTAGAAGGGCTCGAGGGTGTTGGCGTCGACCTTCTCGCCCGATGAGATGAACTTGATCGGCACGCCGGTGACGGCCCGCACCGAGAGGGCCGCGCCGCCGCGGGCGTCGCCGTCCATCTTCGTCATCACCAGGCCGCTCACCTTCACCCGCTGGTTGAAGGTATCGGCGACTCGCACCGCCTCCTGGCCGGTCATCGCGTCCACCACCAGCAGGCGCTCGGTGGCATGGACACGCGCGTCGATCTGCTCAAGCTCCTCCATGAGCGGCTCGTCGATCTGCAGGCGGCCGGCGGTGTCGATGATCACGACGTTGGTCATGTCCCGCTTCGCCTGCTCCAGCGCATTGGCGGCGATGTCGGGCGGCTTGGCTCCGGTGCCCTCGCTATAGACCGGCACATTCAGCTGCTTGCCGAGCGTCTGCAGCTGGGTGATAGCCGCGGGGCGGTAGACGTCGCAGGCGACGAGCATCACCCGGCGGCCCTTCTTGCGCAGATGGAGGGCCAGCTTGGCGGCCAGCGTCGTCTTGCCGGTACCCTGGAGGCCCACGAGCATGATCACGGTCGGGCCGGGGCGGGCCTCCTGGAGCGGGACGTTCTCGGTGCCAAGCAGGTTGATCAGCTCCTGGTGAACGATCTTCACCACCTGCTGATGGGGGGTGAGGCTCTTCGTTACCTCCTCGCCGATCGCCTGCTCGGTGACCGTGTTGACAAAATCCTTGACGACTTTGTAGTTGACGTCGGCCTCAAGGAGGGCCAGGCGCACCTGCTTCATCGCCTCGCGCACATCCTGTTCGTCGAGGCGGCCCTTGCTGCCGAGCTTCTGAAAGACCGCCTGGAGGCGATCGGAGAGACTTTCAAACATTGGATGATTCTCGTTTCAGATAAGGTTTCGCTGCATATCCACGTCATTGTAGCGGTTGCGCAAGGGGGCGTCAACCAGGGGCGTTGCCGCCCCCGCTCCCCCAGGCTTGTGCCTGTGGCTGCTGTGGGGCGCAGCCCCGCGCCCCAGCGTCGGTGCCTGCGATACGCCTCTTGCCGGGCACTGCCCCGCGCCCGTACCAGCTACACGGTGGGTGGCTCTGCAAGCGGGCTCCGCCCCTCGCGCTCCCCGCCAAGGGGGCGGCTGCTCCCTTGGAACCCCCGAAGCCGGCGGCCGCCTCAATGCGCGTACCATCGCTACATGCACCTCTGCGCCGAGAGCGGGCGTTGCGTTCCCAACTACACGCCCGCTGCCGGCCACAGCATCAGCCAGCCTACTCGTTTCGCGTCTTCCCTTCCGCGCCTTCGCACCTTCGTTTCGCGTTTTAAGCGCTGCGCGCCACTTCGTAACGCTAGCTTAAGCGCTTCGCGCCACTTCGTTCCGCGTCATTCGCGATCCAAATGCCCTCTGGCCGCCCTAGCTTGGGAAGAGCGTCGGCTTGGGGGTCCGGGCACGAGGCGTCAGCGCCCGCCTCCCGACGGCGCGTTTGACGCGCCGCTACGGCTCTGCTATGATGTGCGCCATTCCTCGCTCTGAAGCAACAGAAAGGGTGCTCCCGCACCATGCAGCAAGAGCAGATCGTCGCCCTCCGCGAGATCTACTGGAACATCCCTCAGCCACTCGGCTCGATCTTCCTCTACGGCCTCGCTATCATCACCACCGCCGTGATGACCTGGGGCATCCTGCGCGACATCGCCCGCTGGCGCAAGGGCCGCCCCGAGGCTCGCCTCGACCAGCTCCTGCCCCGCCTGCGCGAGTTCCTCGTGCAGCTCTTCGGCCAGAAGAAGGTGCTGCGCGACCGCAGGGCCGGTTCGATGCACGCCCTGATCTTCTTCGGCTTTCTCGCCCTCTTCATCGGCACCGATATCATCGCTGTTGAGGAGGATTTTACGCTCCCGCTGATGGGCGAAGACGCCGGCAAGATCATCGCGGGCGGCTTCTACCAGAGCTACGAGCTGATCCTCGATACCCTCGGCCTGGTCTTTGTGATCGGCCTCACCTGGGCGACTCTGCGCCGCTACCGGGTGAAGGAGGCCCGCCTCGATAACCGCCGCACCGACGCCTGGGCGCTCGCCGTGATGCTCTTCCTCGGCATCGGCGGCTTCCTGATCGAGGGCTTGCGGATCGCCAATCAGACGATGGGCGACTCCCAGGTGCCCGTCTTCACCCAGAGTTGGGCGCCCCTCGCCTATGTGGGCTACAGCCTCGCCGTGCTCTTCCGCGCCATCGGCCTCGGCAACGGCAGCCCTGTCGCCCTGGCGCTACACCAGGTGCTCTGGTTCACCCACGCCCTCGCCACCTTCGCCTTCATCGCCTCGCTGCCCTTCAGCAAGTTCAAGCATCTCTTCTACACGCCGCTCAACACCTTCTTCCGGGACACCACGCCAGCCGGCGCGCTCGACCCGATCCCGGCCCTCGAGGCCGAGATCGAGAAGGACGAGCCGCGCCTCGGCATCGCCACCCTGGCCGACCTCGGCTGGAAGCACCGGCTCGATCTCGACGCCTGCATGCGCTGCGGGCGCTGCCAGGCCGCCTGCCCGGCCCACGCAGCCGGCACCGACCTCTCGCCCAAGTACATCATCACCAAGATGCACGACCTCATGCGCCAGGAGCCGATCCGCTTCAAGGACGGCACAGTGAAGCTGGCCGCGCAGCTTGAGGTCGATGCGCCCGAGGGGAACGGCGCGCTGGACGTGGAGCAGATCCCGCTCTACGGCAACCTCTTCAGCGAGAACGAGCTCTGGAGTTGCACCACCTGCTACGCCTGCGTCTACGAGTGCCCGGCGATGATCGAGCACGTGGACGATATCGTGGGCGCCCGACGCCACCTGACGATGATCGCCAGCGAGGTGCCCCAAGGCGTGAAGCGGGTGCTGGAGGGCGTGGAGCGAGCCGGTAACCCCTGGCGCCTCCCGGCCCGCGAGCGCACCGCCTGGGCCGCCGGCCTCGATGTGCCCACCCTCGCCGAGAAGGAGCAGGTGGAGGTGCTCTACTGGGTGGGCTGCGCCCCCAGCTATGACGAGCGCAGCAAACGCGTGGCCAGGGCCATGGTCCAGCTGATGCAGCGCGCTGGCGTGGACTTCGCCATCCTCGGCGAGGAGGAGACCTGCACCGGCGACCCGGCCCGCCGCATGGGCGAGGAACTGCTCTACCAGGCCCAGGCCGAGCAGAACCTGGAGACCTTCAAGCAGTACAAGTTCAAGACGGTGGTCACCACCTGCGCCCACTGCTTCAACACGATCAAGAACGAGTACCCGCAGTTCGGCGGCACGGCCGGCGTGGATTACCAGGTGGTGCACCACACCGAGTTCCTCGACGGCCTGGTGAAGGCCGGCAAGCTCACGCCTACCACCGCGGTGAATGAGCAGGTGGTCTACCACGACCCGTGCTACATCGGGCGCTACAACGACATCTACGACGCGCCCCGCGAGCTGCTGCGCAGCATCCCTGGCCTGAAGCTGACTGAGGCGCCGGAGCGCAATCGCGAGCGGGCGATGTGCTGCGGCGGCGGCGGCGGCAATGTCTGGATGGAGGGCTGGGGCAAGGAAGGGATCAACGTGATCCGCCTCGAACAGCTCACGGCCAACAAGCCGCAGACGCTGGCGCTCGGCTGCCCCTTCTGTATGGTGATGTTCGAGGACGCCGCGAAGAATACCGGGCGCGACGAGAGCCTGCGGCGCCGCGATGTGGCCGAGCTGCTGCTCGAATCAGTGATGCCGGCGCCCGATGAGCCGCCAGCGTGAAAAAAGTGTAACATTTACAGGTAGTACTATACATCATAGTAAGACCTGATGCATTATACTAGCGGCAGATCTCCGCCCGCGGGGAATGTTCATCCTTCATCACGGAGCGCCGCCATGCATTACTCCTCGCTAACTCAGCACACTACCCGAGCTGAGATGCTACGTGAGCGCGACGCCCACGACGGCGCCAGGACCGACAGGAAGATCCTCTTAGCCGAAGATGACCCCGCCGTTCGCTCCTTGCTTGCCCGTGTGCTGCGTTCGCGAGGCTACACCGTGGTGGAGGCCGCCAACGGCGCCGAGGCGCTCGTGGTTGCCGAGGCCAACCCGCTCCCCTTCCAGTTGCTGCTCACCGATGTTGTGATGCCCAGGCTCAATGGCCACGAGCTCGCGACGCGGCTGCTGCGGGATGGCTACGTCCACAGGGTGATCTTCATGACCGGTTACGCCGATGTGCTGCTGGACCTTGACCAGGCGGTGACGGTGCTGCGCAAACCGTTCACCCCGGCGACGCTCACCGAGGCGGTGCGGGTGGCCCTCGAGCAGTAAACCCGCGGGTGCGAC
>DAOUGF010000161.1:0-3155 GCA_034429295.1 Chloroflexaceae bacterium | reverse complement strand
ACCCACTAGTTGCGCCCTGCACGATCCGGCGTGCCAACGCTCAGCACCAACGCCATCCACGACATCCTCGTACCACTACGGCTTCGATGAGACCAGCGGCAACTTCCAGAAGAACTCCTACGGCCGCGGCGGGGTCGGCAACGACCCGGTGCTGGCCGAGGCCTAAGACTACTCCGGCACCAGCAACGCCAACTTCTACACCCTGCCAGACGGCCAGCTGCCACGCATGCAGATGTACCTCGGCGCCAAGATGAGCACCCTGAGCGTGCTGGCGGCGGCGATCGCTGGCGACTACACGTCCGGTAGCGCCAGCTTCGGCGCCCAGGATTTCGATCTCACCGGCGATGTCGCGCTGGTGCGAGCTAGCGGCGGTGCCTCCCCCACGGACGGCTGCGATTCCACACTTTGTGGACCCTGGTCTATGGCCGGTCGTCGCCCAATCCCCAACCCTCTTCTGAACTGCACAGCTAGCCTTCGAGCGGCATATAGAACGCCATCACGAGCTCGCCGCCCGGCGGCTGGAAGTCGTACTCAGGGGCGCGCGTAAAGCCCAGTCGCTCGTAGAGGTGGAGCGCGGCCCGCATGCTGGCCGAGCTGTAGAGGCCGATAGCCTCCGCCCCGCTCCGGCGCGCCCGCTCGACACAGGCCCGCACAAGCGCGGCGCCGATGCCCCGGCCGCGGGCCTCAGGCGCGACGGCGAGCAGCCGCAGCTCAGGCCAGACCATGCGCCCGCCCCCATCGGCACCGCCCTCAGCAGGCGGGAAAAGGAAGACGCTGCCGACCAACTCGCCACCCAGCTCCGCGACGAGCTTGTCGGCGTCGGCCTCGGCGGCGAGGCCGCCGAGGATGGCTTCCTGCAGCCCCGGCCACGCCGTTGGCGCCATGATCGTAGCATACTGCGCATAGGCGGCCAGGGTGAGGGCGCGGATCGCCTCCCGCTCGTCCGGCTTGGCGTCGCGGATGCGCAGCTCCGCCAGCGTTGGGTGAGCATGGGTTGTCATTACTGCTCCCGCAGGAAGGCCTCTACCGTCATGGGCGCACGGCCAAGGAGCTGCCCCAGGGTCGGCGAGACGGCGGCGAAGCGGCCCTCGCGGCTCGCGGCGAAGATGCTGAGGAAGGTAGCCGCGCCCTCGGGAGGAAAGCCACGGGCCAGGAGCCCATCGCGGTAGGCGTCGTCGCTCAGCACCCGCCGCTCCACCTGCCGGCCCGTCAGCCGGCCCACAATAGCGGCCAGCGCATCCAGATCGAGCGCCTCACCGCCTGTGAGCTCCAACGCCTCGTCGAGATGGCCGCCCTCGGCGAGCAGGTTGCCGATCCCCTCGGCCAGATCGGCGCGGGCGGCGTAGGCGAGCGGGCCGTCGGCAGGCCCCTCCAGCGGGCCACCGGCGAGGGCGCCGCCCACAAATGCCGGCACGATCTCCATGTAGATCGTGTTGCGGAGGAAGGTCCAGCGCAGCCCGGAGGCGCGGATGTACTCCTCGGTGGCCGCGTGGTCGGCGGTGGCCGCGAAGGGCGAGGCCGGGTCGGGGGCGACGATACTGGTGTAGAGGATATGAGGCACACCGGCTTGCTTGGCCGCATCTACAGCGTTGCGGTGGAGTCGCACGCGCTCCGGCCCAACGACATCGGTGGAGATCAGGAGCACGCGCTCGGCTCCTGCGAACGCCTCAACCAGGCTCGCCGGATCGCCGTAGTCGCCCCTGCGCACCCTCACACCCCTTGCCGCAAGTTCGGCGGCTCGCTCCGGCTCACGGACGCTGACGCCGACCCGTTCGGCGGGGACGCGCCTCAGCAGCTGCTCGACCACGCCGCGACCCAGCTTGCCGTTCGCCCCGGTGACGATGATCATCGCTCGTTGTTCCCTTTCAGCACTAGATTACTTTTTGTTACCACTATGCTACAATGGAGCAAGGCATGGCGCAAGCGGGCAGCTTTTATGCCCTGGTTACGCGGAGGGAACCGTATGATGAGCCTGGAAGCTCAACAATCCCCGCCGGACAGGGCGACGGCAGCGCGCGAGGGATGCCCGCTGCGGGATGTGCTCGACCGGGTGGGCGACAAATGGAGCGTGCTGGTGGTGATCTGTCTGAGCGAGGGGACGCAGCGCTTCAGCGCGCTGCGCCGCCGCATCGAGGGCATCTCGCAGCGCATGCTCACCGAGACGCTGCGGCAGCTGGAACGGGACGGGATCGTGCAGCGGACGGTCTACGCGGAGGTGCCACTTCGGGTCGAGTACGCGCTCACCCCGATGGGCCAGACGCTGATCGAGCCCCTCGCCGCGCTCGCCGATTGGGCCGAGGAGCACCGCGCGGCGATCGTCGCTGCCCGCGAGCGCTACGACAGGGCGCAGCGGCGCGCTGGGGGCGACCAGCAATGAGCCTGTCCGTCGCCCGCTTCACGACAGCAAGAGGCGCTCGGGTCTACCAGATCCCCGTGCGCGCCTTCCCGCACCTTGTGGCCCACGCCTACCTTCTCATCGACGGCACGTACACGGCACTGATCGATACGGGCAGCGGCGCCGCCGAGAGCAACGCCGATTTGCAGGCCGGCATCGCAGCTGTGCGCGACCAGTGGGGTGAGCCCTTCACCTGGGGCGACCTGAGCCGGATTGTGATCACCCACGGCCACATCGACCACTGCGGCGGCCTGGCTTTCGTCCATAGCCTGAGCGATGCGCCGGTGGCGGCGCATCCGCTGGACCTGGCGGCGGTGCAGGACCAGAGCGCCTACCTGGAGGCGCTGATCCCCACGATGGCGGCATTTCTCCGCTGGGCCGGCGCCGAGGCGGCGCAAGCGGAGCAGCTGGCGCGGCAGTTCAGCGCCGCCTGGCCGAAGTCGAGCGGCGGCCCGGTGACGGACCTGCTCGAGGATGGCTGCCTGCTCGACGGACGCCTTGCGGTGATCCACGCCCCAGGACATAGCGCCGGCCAGGTCTGCCTGCGGCTGGAGGAGTTACTCTTCTGCGCCGACCACATCCTGGCGACGACGAGCCCACGGCTCACGCCGGCCCACCTGGAGCCCCACAACGGCCTGGCCGCGTACCTCGCGGCCCTGGAGCGGGTGGCCGCGCTGCCCGGCTTACGCTTGGGTCTGGCCGGGCACGAGGCCCCGATCGACGACCTGTACGGGCGGATCGCTGGGCTGCGGGAGGGGCA
>DAOUGF010000160.1:0-4905 GCA_034429295.1 Chloroflexaceae bacterium | reverse complement strand
ATCGCGAGCAGCTCATCGGTCACCGCCCGAGCCCGCTCTACGCAGCCGGCGCGCAGGTAGGCGACCGCAAGGTCGTAGAGATCGTTGGCGAGATTGTCGGGCTGCCCGCCGATCTGCCGCCGCAGGGCGATCCCCGCTTCGATGTGCACGATCGCCTGCTCGAGCAGGCCGAGCTCCCGCTCGGCGGCGCCCATGTTCGCGAGCGCCACCGACTCGTACACGGCGCTGCCCATCGCGCGGGCCAACTCTAGACTCTGCCGCGCCGCCGCGATTGAGTCGACATAATTACCGGCGAGCAAGGCGGCCATGCCCAGGTTGATCGCGCTCGACGTCTGGCCCCGCAGGTCATTGAGCCGCTTGAACAGTTCGTTGGCCCGCCGAAAGGCCGCCGCGCCGTCATCAAGGCGGCCAACTCTGACGGCGAGAGTGCCCGCGTTGAGCAACACCCCGGCCAGTCCTTGGAGCTTGCCCAAGGCGTGGAACAGTTCCTCGGCGCGGGCGTATAGCCGGTTCGCCTCATCCAGTTGGTAGCGCCGCGCGGCGAGCACCGCCAGGTAGTGGCAGGCGTCGGCCTCGCCCTCGCGGTCGCCGACGCGCTCGGCCAGCTCCAGCATCTGCCGGGCAAACCCCTCGGCGGCAGCCGAGTCTTGCTGCAGGAGCGCGCTGCGCGCCGCCGAGCGCAGCACCGGGAGCAGCAGCGTGTAGTCCGCCTGTGCCTCAGCCAGCCGGCGCGCCTGCTCAAGATGGGAGCGAACCGATTCGAGCGGCCCCTGGTAAGTCGCCGTCTCAGCCATGAGGCAGTAGCAGCGCACGAGGCCGGCCGTGTCATCGAGCATCCGGTAGAGCTCGAAGGCCGGATCGAGCTTGTGCCGCACCTCGTCGTAGCGTCCGGCCAGAAAGGCTGCCGTCGCCGCGGCTAGCAGCGCCTCCGCGCGCCAGCGGTCGCTGCCGATCGCCTCGGCGTGGGCCGCCAGGGTGAGGATCGTCTCGGCCGCGGCCTCGCGATTGCCGAGCGCCTGCTCCAGATCGATCGTGCGGCGCAGCACCTCGCAGACAGCATCCTGATCATCCAGCGACTGCGCCAGCTCCCTCAGCTGCTCCAAGTCGCGCCGCTGAGCTTTGCGCTCGCCGTGGCGGCGCGAGATCTCCTCGCGGAGGGCCAGCAGCTCGAAGCGCAGCCGCCGATCCGTGGCCAGCTCGAGGCCGCGGGAGAGCGCGGCGAGCGCCTCATCGTCGGCGTAGACCGCCGTCATCCGGCGAGCCGCTCGCAGGTAGTAGCCCGCTGCGGCCTCCGTCCTCGCGCCGCGGTCGCAGTGGAGCGCCAGGGCGCTCGCCACATCGTCGAGCCGGTCGGCGTACAGATCCTCCATCACCTCGGCCACTCGCCGGTGCCGCCGCTTGCGGGAGCCGCTGTCGGTGTCATCGTAGATCGTTGCCTGGATGAGGTGGTGGGTGAAGGTGTAATCAAACCCGCAGCCCCCGTTCGACTCGCGCACGAGGTGGCGGTCGAGCAGTTCGTGGAGTGTGTCGAGCAGCTCGGTTTCGTCCCAGCCCGACACATCCCTCACAAGCTCGATATCGAACGAGGGGCCGATCACCGCGGCGATCTCAGCCAGCGCGCGGGCGCCGGCCGACAGGCGCTTCAGACGGCCGGCGATGGTGGCCCGGACGCTGCCGGGCAGCGCTGAGTCGTCGAGGTCGCCAACCACCCAGCAGCCATCGACCTGCGCGATCTTGCCGGTCTCGATCCAGTCGTGGAGCAGCTCGCCGATCAGCAACGGGTTGCCTTCGCTCGCGGCGACGAGCCGCTCAGCCAGGTGTGCTTTCCCATGCCCACTGCCAAAGAGCCGCACGACTAGCTCCTCAACCGCAGGTGCGGGCAAGCGACCGAGGGTGAGATGGGATGCCAGGCGCTCTCGCTGGAGCCGGCGGCGCGCGGCGCGCAGCGGGTGGGTGCGGGCGACCTCCTCGGGCCGGTAAGTCGCCAGGACCAGCAGCCCGCTCGACGATACGCTGCGGGCGAGCGCCTCCAGGAGCCCGATCGTCGCCGAGCTAGCCCAATGGAGATCCTCGAGGATGAGCAGCAGCGGGCGCCTGCAGGCCAGTGCCTCGAAGCTGCGGACCAGCGCCTCGAACAGCCGTGCGCGGTCGCGCTCGGGATCGAGGCGCGCAGGTAGGGGAAGGCCGGGGTAACGGCTGCGCAACTCGGGCAACAGCGTCGCGACGATCGCCAACCAGATCTGCGGGATCTCGAGGCTCGCCACGTCCGCCAGCGCAGCCCGCAGCCCTTCGAGCATCGCCTGGTACGGGTGCGCCTCCGGGCTGGTCGTCTGGCCCTTAACAACCTGCATGCCCTGCAGCGCGGCGTGGGCGGCCACCTCGTCCACCAGGCGCGTCTTGCCGATCCCGGCCTCACCGCTGATCAGGGCAAGTGCGCCGCGGCCATGGGCAGCCCGGTTTGCCCAGGCCCGCAGCTGCTCCAATTCGGCCTCGTGGCCGACGAACGGTAGCATGAAGCGAGACGTGCGCCGGCTCTGAAGCACGGGCGACTCGGAGGGCGACAGTGCGTTTGGCAGCGGCTGGTGGCCCAGGATGCGCTGGAAAAGCGCGACCGTCTCAGGCATCGGCTCAGCCGCAAGCTCGTCGCGGAGCCGCCGGGCGAAGCGCTCGTACTCGGCGAGGGCGCCTGCCCGGTCGCCCATCTCGTAGCGCAGCGCTAGGAGCTGCCGCAGCGTTTCCTCCCGCAGTGGATCGAGCCTGAGCAGCTCCTGGGCGTACTGCAGTGCCTCGGGGTAGCGCCGCGCGGAGCGGAGCCGCAGCGCCATCCGGCTCAGACAAGTCAGGTATTGGTCGCGCAGCCGCTCTCGCTCGTAGAGAATCCAGTCCTCGTAGAGCTGCTCCAGCAGATCGCCGCGGTAGCACGCGATGGCGTCAGCGAGCGTCTCATCGCTCTGGCTCAGGCGCTCGAACTCGGCGACGTCGAGCGTGTAGGGCGCTTCCGGATTCCACTGGAGGTGGTTGGTGGCGCTGAGGATCCAGGGGCGGCTCGGCTCAGCGGACGGCAGCGCTCGCTGTAGATGGTAGAGATGGCGGCGCAGGTTGGCCCGCGCGATCGCCTCCGGCTCGTCGGGCCAGAGGGCGAATGCGACGCGCTCGCGGGGGAGCGGCTGATGGCGATGCAGCAGCAGATAGGCCCATAGCGGCAGGAGCTTGGGGCGCCCGGCGAAGGTGAGAGGAGTCTCGCCGTCAACGACGCGTAGCTGGCCGAAGAGATGGATGCGAAGCATCGCCGTGCCGTCTACGCAACTGGAACCGATTGGGCTTGCCTTTGGCGCCGGCGGCGAGCCGGCATCGAGACCATTGATTGAATGGCCGCGGCCCTGAAACAAGCCCCGTTTGCTTCAATCAACGCTCGGCGAGGCTTTTTCCCGACAGCGCTCTGCCGGTTGGAGTGTTGATGGCTCTGCGGTGAGCGCTAACATAGCTTATTCCTCGTCTGCGTCGTCGAGGGAGATGCGCTCGTTCGCCACGGTGTCCGACTGGACATAACGACTCGGCATGGAGAGGCTGCTCCAGCCGCCGGCGTCGCGGAGCGCGAAGGGGTCGCTGCTGGCGCGGGCGGCCCGCGTGGCCCAAGTGTGCCGCAGGTCGTGGGGGCTCAGATCGCTCACGCCGATGCGCTCGCCGAGGATGGCGACGCGCTCGCGGATGGCGCGAGTTGACATAGTGCCCCACAGCTCGCCGTTTTTGCGCGAGCCGCGGAGGAGTTTTCCGCTTGAGGGCGCATCGCTGGCGAGGTACGCCTTGGCGGCGGCCAGGGCGTCCCGGCTGAGCTTATGGGTCTGGGTGGTGTGGACCTTCTCGCGGTAGAAGGTGAGCGTGCCGCGGGCCAGGTCGATCGCGTCGGCCTCGATGCCGGCCAGCTCGCCCACCCGCAGCCCGAGGTCGGCCAGCAAACAGATCATCAGCGCGTCGCGGCGACCCTGAGGCGTGTCGGGTTGCTCCTTCAGGGCGCGCACCTGCGCAGGCGTGAGCACGCGGGCCTGCTCCTTCTTTGTGCCCACCCGCGTCGGCGTGGCGCTGCGGCGGCGCTGCGCGTCGATGGAGCGGGCC
Organism: Chloroflexaceae bacterium; assembly: GCA_034429295.1. GTDB lineage: Bacteria > Chloroflexota > Chloroflexia > Chloroflexales > Chloroflexaceae > OHK40. The sequence continues at coordinate 792 of DAOUGF010000160.1, read as the reverse complement.
TGGCGGCCGCTGTAGCCCCGCACCGTGCGGATGAGCGCCAGATCCTCGCCGGGGATGACCCCAGCCGCGTTGGCGAGGGCGCAGTAGCGGCGCACGGTGGCGAGGCGCACATTGATCGAGCCCACCGCGTAGCCTTGCTGGAGCTGCCAGCGCAGGAAGGCGGTGACCAGGCCATGGGTGACGTTGGCCCAGGCCTCGGCTTGGAAAGGGAGCCGCGCTCCGAAAGCGGCCACCTGCTCGGGTGGGATCGCCCGCACCTCGCCGAGGAAATGGGCGAAGAGCGCTAGGTCGGCTTCCTGGCGTCGCAGCGTGTCGTCGTCCACGCGGCCGCGATAGTCGGCGAAGGCCGCTGAGGCGGCCTGGTCGTCGGCGGCGAGCGCCGCCCGTGGGTCGATGCGGGGCAGCAGATCGGCCGGGGCGAGGGCGACGCTCGCCGCCTCATCCGCTGAGGACACTGTGTCCTGGGAAGCTGCGGGGCGCGGCTCTTGGTGCTGCTCGCTCATCCGGGATGGCTCCTGGGCTGCTCGGCTGGAGATTATGTCCAGCTGAAGCCATAAAATAAATTCCGATTAGTAAGAGTAATCGGTAGTTATAATAATCCCGATAATCCGCCCTGTCAAGAGCCTTTACTCTCTCCAATATGGACATAGGCGCCAGGCGCCGCGACAGTGAGTGCCTCAGATACCACCGCGTCGCGCCTCTCTCTAGCGGGTCAGGCCACGAGGAACGATTATGTCTATCTATATGTCCCGGACGCAGAATCCGCTGCGGTTGCAGCCCGCGGCAAGGGCG
>DAOUGF010000159.1:0-1567 GCA_034429295.1 Chloroflexaceae bacterium | reverse complement strand
TAGCGCCCGCCGGCCACGTCGGGGTGCGGGGTGACGATCTCGCGCCAGGGCTTGAGGCCCACGGCCGGCGCGGCGTTCAGCGGTGCGGTGGTGGCCTTCTTCTGCTCGCGCTTGATCTGCTCCTCGAAGCGGATCCTGAGCACCTCCTGCTTCTGGCGGTCGATCTCGGCCGCCTGCTCCGGTGCGCCCACGGAGAGTAGGAGCCGCTGGATGCTGTCGAAGGCGCTGTAGGTGTCATCCAGGGTGAAGGCGTGCTGGTGCGCCCAGCGGTTGCGGATGTCGCGACACTCGTGGAGCAGGGTGCGGTCGTTGCCGCCGAGTTGCCGGCGGAAGACTTGATCCCACTGGCCGATCATGATCCCAATCATGGCCGTGGTATCCCAGTTGGTCGCTCGGGCGCCCTGACGCTCGCTGAGGCTGCCGCGCACCGTCTCCTCCCAATTGTCGCCGTAAGCGCTTTGCAGCTCGCGGGCGAAGAAGGGTCTGAGGCCGGCATTCAGCAGCTCCAGGGCCTTGCCGACTCGTTCGTGATTAGAGAGGGCCATAGTTGCTCCGCTGTGATTGTTCTTGCTGTTATGTGTTCGTGAAGCCGTAGCACGGCTCACCTAATCCGCCAGACCTTTATGGCGCTATCGGCTGTAGCCAGAAAACGGCTGTCGGGGCTCCAGGTGATGCTTGAAGCCGAGCATCAAGGTCGGGTAGACGATCACGAGGAGCAAAGAAGGGCTGAGACGCATAGCAGTTCCTCTGGCTTGGGGACGGCAATGTGTTTCCCCGGTGGGGCTACAGCTCCATCCTCCCCTGCACCGGCCCTCCTCCCTCCCCGCGCTCTACCGCTAGGCGGGCAATCTCGGGCCAGGCGATGACGAGAGAGTTGTAGGCCAAGGCCTCCTGGGTCCACTTCTTGCGCTCGCAAATAGCGTAGAGCCGGTACGCTAAGTCACGAGCCTGGTCAGCGATAGCACCGGGAAGGGCGATGAGAAGTGCCGCGGCGCTCCGCTCGCCCTCCTTGTCAAGGGCACGCACGAGGTATTGTGTGGCCTCCCATGCCGTCACGCGTCTGTCCCTGGCTGGGCTCCACTCGACGGGTAGCTCGTCGCGACTGATTAGACGTACCTTGCCGCCACGAGCGTGGATGATGCCCGCTTCGACCATCCCGGCCACTGATGTGTTCTTCGCCTTGCTCAGGGTCTCGGCAATGCCGTACAACCCCTCAGCGAACTGACTCTGCTCGAACCAGGCAATGGCCCAGCGCGTGTCGGCGTCGTACTCGCCCTCCTGTTCAGCGAGCACCTCGTCCAGCGCCTGGTTGATCAGCTGCAGCGCAGTGCGAACACGCATCGGCGTTCCATCGGGCTCCAGCACGGCCTGGTAGCGCGAGTAGATTGCAATACCCGGCCCAATTGCTGCCTGCGCCAGATCCACCGGCGCAATATTCCCCTGCTGGAGGGCATGCAGTGCTGGTGGAAGCTCCTGCTTCAGGGCATTAAGGAACTCGCGACGGGTCGTAGCGCGGGCGTCGAGGGGGAGCGGCCGGCAGACGAGGACAATCGAGGAGGCAAGGGCA
>DAOUGF010000158.1:0-7753 GCA_034429295.1 Chloroflexaceae bacterium | reverse complement strand
CGGGCGGCGGCCCCACCGCTGCGCCAGCCGCCGAGCCGGGCGGCATCGCCAGCGGCGGCGCCACCGAGCCTACGGCAGCGCCCGCCGCGGAGGGCGAGGCCGGCGCGGTCGCGCCGGGCACGATCCAGATCGCGGTGGTGGCCGGCGCGATGCGCGACACCATGCAGAAGCTGGCAGACAAGTACGAGGAGGCCAACCCCGGCACCACGATCCAGATCGTCAACGAGCCCGAGGGCGGCGCCTTCGAGGCGCTGATCGCCGCCGGCAACCAGCCCGACATTATCACCGGCTCGTTCGGCTACATGCCGGCCAAGTACGCCTCGATGAACGCGCTCGTGCCCCTCGAGGATCTCCCCGGCGCGCAGGAGCTGTTTGCCCGCCTCGATGAGCGGACCGTGGTGCAGGACCTCGGCCACAACTACTATGTGCCCCTCGGCGTAGACATCACGATGATGATCTACAACAAGGAGCTGTTCGAGGAGGCCGGCCTCGACCCCGAGAATCCCCCGGTGACCTGGGACGAGTTCATCGCTGCGGCCGAGGCGATCAACGCGCTGCCCGCCCGCGCTGACGGCACCGCCGTGAACGGCACCGTCTTCTGGAACGAGGCCCTGGCCTGGGGCGGCTGGTACTGGAACATGCTCCAGCCGATCTACCTCAATGGCAACCAGAACCAGTGCCAGCTGCTGAACCGCCTCGGCACCGATATCGTCTTCGACCAGCCCGAATGCAATATGACAGGCTTCTTCGAGTTCACCCAGCGGGCCCAGCAGTTCGCCCCGCCGACCATGGAGAAGAACTTCTTCAGCCGCAACATTGGCATGTGGCTGCAGTACGGCTACTCCTGGGAGCCAAACCTGCAGACCGCCGCTGAGCGCCCGATGGTGATCGGCGAGGACGTGGGCGTGGCCCCGGTGCCTGTGCCCAACGAGGGCGATACGAGCTACACCACCCTCGGCGGCCGCCCGCTGATGATCATGCGCACCAACCCCGAGCGGGAAGCTATGGCCTGGGAGTTCGTCAAGTTCCTGATGGAGGACGAGAACAACCTCCAGTTCATCAAGGAGCTTGGCTACCTGCCGGCGATCACCGCGCTGCAGGACGACCCCTACTTCGCCGAGCCTGCGCGCCAGCCCTTTGTCGACATGCTCGAGAACGCCGTCTACCCGCAGCCGCTCCCCAACTTCGACGCCGCCGCCAACGCTGTGCTCGGCGTCTATCAGCAGGCCGTGGTGGAGGGTGAGATGACGCCTGAGGAGGCGACCGCCGCAGCCGCCGAACAGGCCCGCAGATCCATCCAGCAGCAGTAGCCGGCCGGCGGGGCGGCGTGCCGCCCCGCCGCCACCTGCCAGCCTCCGTCAGCCGCCTTCCCGCCGACGGAGCCGGTCTCAGGGGAGACGACTATGGCTACGCAATCAGCCGGCGCCGCGAGCGCGCCTGCAGGCGCTGCCCCCTCACAGCGCGCCCATCTCTGGAGCAAGATCATCGAGCACCGCTGGGGCTACATCTTCGTGCTGCCCTGGGTGCTGCTCTACACCATCTTCGGGATCTACCCGCTGGTGCTCTCGTTCTACCTCACCTTCTTCACGTACTCCTTCGTGCGGCCCCAGGACAGGGCCTTCGTCGGGCTGGGGAACTGGATCAACGGCCTGCAGGACCCGCTCTTCTGGCAGAGCGTGTTCAACATCCTCTACAACCAGGCGATCTTCATCGCCCTCACCCTCGGCCTCGGCCTGGTCAGCGCGCTGCTGCTCAAGCAGATCACCTGGGGCGGGCGGATCTTCCGCACGATCTACTTCATCCCGGTGGTCACCTCGGTGATCGTGCTGATGACCCTCGGCAGTTATATCGTCAGCCCCACCGGGCCGGTGCAGAGCATGCTCGTGCGGCTCGGCCTGATCGACAGCCCCGTCTTCTGGCAGTCCACCTTCTGGCTGCCCATGCCGATCATTGCGGTGATCAACGCCTGGAAGTGGTTCGGCGTCAGCACGGTGATCCTGTTGGCCGGCCTCTACTCGGTGGACCCGCAGCTCTACGAGGCCGCCAGCCTCGACGGCGCCAACGCCTGGCAGAAGTTCCGCTCGATCACGCTGCCCCAGCTCATGCCGCAGATCTTCTTCTTGCTCGTGGTGGACGTGATCAACGGCCTGCAGATGTTCGGCGAGGTCTACGCCCTCTTCGATCTCTACGGCGGCAACCGCCACCAGGCCCTCACGCCGGTGCTCTACCTCTACGCCCAGGCCTTCGACCGCTCGAATATGGGCTATGCCTCGACGCTGGGTCTGCAGCTTGCCGCGCTGATCGCCTTCATGACGATCATGCAGTTCCGCTTCGTGCGGCAGGAGACGGAGTAAGCCATGGCAACGCTCAACCAGACCCTGCGGCCCCGCCGTCCCATGCCCTGGGGCCAGATCACCGCCTATGTGCTGCTGACGATCGGCGCGATCGTGGTGCTCTACCCCTTCTTCTACATGCTGATGAACTCGGTGAAGCCGGGCCGCGAGATCCTCCACAGCCCCAACGCCTTGCCCACCGAGATCACCTGGACCGGCTACACCGGCGTGTTCCAGCGGCTGCCCGTGCTGCGGCTGCTCTACAACTCGCTCTTCCTGGCCGTCGCCACTACGCTGCTCAACACCGGGCTGAGCGCGCTCGCGGCCTATGCGATCGCCAAGATCCCCTTTCCCGGCCGCGAGCAACTGTTCGCCTTTATGCTCGCCACCATGATGATCCCCAGCGTGCTCTTCTTGATCCCCACCTACGTGATCATGTATAACCTCGGCTGGATCAACACCTTCCGCGCGCTGATCATCCCATCGGCGGTGAGCGTCTACAACATCTTCCTGCTACGTCAGTTCATGGCGACCATCCCCGACGAGCTGATCGAGGCGGCCCGGCTCGACGGCGGCAACGACCTGCGGATCTTCTGGAGTGTGATCCTGCCGCTGGTGCGGCCCGCGCTGGTCACCGTGGCCATCCTCACCTTCATCGGCTCCTGGAACGACTTCTTCGGTCCGCTGCTCTACCTGACCGACCCGGCGCTCTGGACGGTGCAGATCGGGCTGTTGCAGTTCCAGTCGGGTGTGCCAGGCGAGAACGCCCAGGAGATCTGGGCTGCCACCACAATGATCACCCTGCCGCTCGTGATCGTCTACTTCTTCCTGCAAGACCAGTTCGTGCAGGCCTTCGCCAACGTGAAGTTCAAGTGAGGCGGCCATGAGCCTGTCATCGCCAACAATCGACACGGCGCCGGCCCTCGCTGCAAGCGAGCGGGCCGCCGAGCGCGGCGGATCGCGGCTGATGCGGGGCGTGCTGATCGGGCTGGCGCTGGTGGCGGTGCTCTTCGTCGGCACCTACGCCCTGGCCTGGTTCAGCGCCTCGCGGCTGACCGCCAGCTTCATGGCCGACGCCGACGCCAGCTACGAGGCCGGCAACTACATCGAGTCGCTTACGGGCTACGAGGAGTTCGACCCGGCCCGCAACGCCTACGTGACTTACGGCGGCTACATGAAGGTGCTGAATATCTGGGCCAGCCCGCATGCCTGGCCGAAGCCGGCCAGCCTGGAGCGGGCCCGCGCCCGGATCGACGAGGTGCTGCAGCAGCACCTGACGATCGAGGAGGCCGAGAGTTTCATCCAGGCGAACATCGGCGGCCGGAATCCCTTCATGGGCCCGATCTACTTGCGGCTCGGCGAGCTCTACGAGCAGGAGGGCGACATCGAGAGCGCCCGCATGGTCTACGAAGAGATCGACGAGCTCTTCCCCGGCCAGGATGACTTGATCGCCCGCGCCGAGGAGCATCTGGCGCGGCTGGGAAGCGAGTGAGTCGGTATGGAGCTGTAAGCGGCCCTTGTGGCCGCCCCGGAGGAGAAACCTATGCAACAGCGACGTTGGTTCCGGCCGCTGGTGGCACTGGTCATGATCATGGCGCTGCTCGGCGCCGCCCCCGGCGCGGCCGTGGCCCACGGCGGTGGTCACGGCAAGGCGCGCCAGCGGGCCGTGCTGCGGGAGTACGCCGCCGACACTTGGCAATCGTTCGTGGCGCTGGCCGATACGGCCACCGGCCTCCCCGCCGATAACATCACCGTTGATCCCGACCCGGCCACCGGAGAGCCCGTGCGCTCGCGCTACACCTCGCCGACCAACATCGGCGCCTATATCTGGTCCACTCTGGTGGCCCGCGACATCGGGCTGATCAAGCCGCGGGAGGCCCGCGCGCGCATCGGCGGGGTGCTCGATGTGCTTGCGACCCTCGAGCGCCACGAGGGCAGCGGCCAGTTCTATAACTGGTACGACCCGGAGACCGGCGAGAAGCTCACGGTCTGGCCCGTGGACGGCGGCACAGTCTATCCCTTCCTCTCGAGCGTGGACAACGGCTGGCTCGCCGCCGCGCTGATCATGGTCACCAACAGCGTGCCGCAGCTGCGCGACGAGGCGCGGGCGCTGGTGGACAGCATGGACTTCAGCTGCTACTACGACCCGGTCGCCGGCCTGCTCCGCGGTGGCTTCTGGGATACCGACCCGCCCGACGGCACCTGGCCTGTGGATAACTACTGCCGCGACGACCCCGCCGAGCCCGATGTCTACTACACCGGCCACCACTACGGCACGCTCAACACCGAGCCGCGCATCGCAAGCTACATCGGCATCGCCAAGGACGGCATCCCGCCCACCCACTACTTCACGATGTGGCGCACCTTCCCGCCCACCTGCGATTGGGGCTGGCCCGAGATGAATCCCGTGGGCGAGTACCACACCTACCTGGGCGTGGAGGTCTTCGAGGGCCACTACACCTACCGGGGCATGAGGATCGTGCCGAGCTGGGGCGGCAGCATGTTCGAGGCGCTGATGGTACCGCTGCTGGTGCCCGAGGAGGAGTGGGGCGAGGATAGCTGGGGCGTGAACCATCCGCTCTACGTGCAGGCGCAGATCGAGCACGGCATGGAGGAGGCCGGCTACGGCTATTGGGGCTTCTCGCCATCGAACAACCCCGACGGCGGCTATCGCGAGTATGGCGTTGACGCGATCGGCATGGAGCCGAACGGCTACGCCTCGGACCAGCAGCGCACCTACGTGGACTACGGCTTCGCCGACCCGTCGGGCGAGGGGGATTGCCCCGGCCGGGAGCCGCAGCCGCTGCCCGAGCAGTACGGCGACGGCGTGGTGACGCCCCACGCTTCCTTCCTGGCCCTCGACTTCGCGCCCGAGGAGGCCCTGGAGAACCTGGCCAACCTGCGGGAGGATTTCGACGCATACGGTTGGGGTGGCTTCTACGACGCGATCGAGGTCACCACAGGCGAGGTCTCGCGCTACTACCTGGCGCTCGACCAGGGCATGATCATGGCGGCGATCGGCAACGAGCTGCGCAACGACCGCCTGCAGGACTACTTCACCCGCGGCGCGATCAAGAACGCCATCAAGCCGCTGCTTGAGATGGAGGAGTTCACCGCCGGGGATTAAATAGCGCCACAGTCATCTGCCGGATGGAACGTAGGGCCGAAGCATTCGCCCAGCGAATGTTTCGGCCCTGCGAACCTGACAACGTATTCCTGAGGCTCTACATGGGGGGTGAGGGCTCTCTACGCGCAACACGGGAGAACAACCATGCCCCAATTCGCAAACGCCTACGGGCAGTTCAGCGACGACGGCCGCGAGTATCTGATCACGCGGCCCGACACGCCGATGCCCTGGATCAATGTGATCTCCAACGGCGACTACGGCCTGACGATCTCCCAAGCGGGCGGCGGCTACAGCTGGCGCGGCCACGCCGGCCTGAACCGCATCACCCGCTGGGAGCAGGATCTGATCCGCGACGAGTGGGGTCGCTTCCTCTACCTGCGCGACGCCGAGAGCGGCGCCTTCTGGTCGCTCGGCCACCAGCCCTGCGGCGGCCACGAGCGCTACGAGGCGCGCCACGGTATGGGCTACTCCACGCTCGCCGCCCGCCGCGACGGCATTGCCAGCGAGCTGACCTACACGGTGCCCTTCGGCGACCCGTGCGAGCTCTGGCTGGTGCGGCTGCGCAACGAGGGCGATCGCCCGCGCCGGCTGCAGCTCTTCTCCTACTTCGAGTGGGGTTTGGGCGCCGCGCCCGACTCTCACCGCGAGTTCCACCGTACCTTCATCGAAACCGCCGCCGATGAGGCGAGCGGCACGCTGCTCGCCACCAAGCTGCTCTGGGAGCTGCCCGGCCAGAAGGGCCCTCACTGGAACCGCTCCTGGCCCTATGTCGCCTTCCACAGCGCCTCGCTGCCGCCCGCCGGCTTCGACTGCGATAAGGCCGCCTTCCTCGGGCGCCACGGCCGCCTCGCCGCGCCGCGGGCGCTGCAGGAGGGCCGTTCCTGGCAGACCGCCGGTCGCGGCCTCGACGCGATCGGCAGCCTGCAGCTCGAGTTGGAGCTCGCGCCCGGCGCCGAGCGCGAATTAGTGTTCACGCTGGGCGCCGCCGACGACCGCGAGGCCGCGCTGGCCCTCGCTGAGCGCTACCGCGATCCGGCGGCGGCCCATCGCGCGCTCGAAGAGGTGCGCCGGTTCTGGGGCGAGCTCTGCGACGCGCTGCAGGTCGAGACGCCCGACCCCGCCTTCAACCTGATGGCCGGCGGCTGGCTGCAGTACCAGGCGATCTCGGGCCGGCTCTGGGGCCGCAGCGCTTACTACCAAACCGGCGGGGCTTACGGTTACCGCGATCAGCTTCAGGACAGCCTGACATGGCTGCTGCTCGGCCGCCCCGAGCGCACGCTCGACCAGATCCGGCTCCACGCCGCCCACCAACACCAGGACGGCACCGCGCTCCATTGGTGGCACCCGCTCGCCGAGAGCGGGCTGCCCTCCCGCTACAGCGACGACCTGCTCTGGCTGCCCTTCGTGACCCTGGCTTACATCAATGAGACCGGCGACCGCGCCTGCCTCGACGAGCAACTGCCGTTCTTCGACGGCGGCGCGGCCAGCCTGCGCGAGCATTGCCTGCGGGCGTTCGCGCTGGCGCTCGAGCGGCGCAGCTCTCGCGGCCTGCCGCTGATCCTCGAGGCCGATTGGAACGACGGGCTGAACGCCGTGGGCGCAGCAGGCCGCGGCGAGAGCGTTTGGATGGCCCACTTCCTCTACGGGCTACTGCGGGGCTGGGCGGCCGCCGGCCTTGTGGACGAGACGACCGCCGCGCGCTTCACGGCCGAGGCCGAGGCGCTGCGCGAGGCCACCGAGCGCCACGCCTGGGATGGCGCCTGGTATTGGCGGGCCACCACCGACGACGGCGCGACCTTGGGCTCCGCCAACTGCGAGGAGGGCCAGATCTTCCTGAACGCTCAGACCTGGGCCGTGCTCAGCGGGCTCGCATCGGAGGAGCGGGCACGCACGGCGATGGCCTCGGCCCGCGAGCGACTTTACACGCGCTACGGGCCGCTGTTGCTCGCGCCGGCCTACGCCCATCCCGACCCGGCGATCGGCTACCTCTCGCGCTACGCGCCCGGCACCCGCGAGAACGGCGGCGTCTACTCCCACGCCGCCTGTTGGGCCATCCTGGCCGAGCGGCGTATGGGCGGCGCCGAAGCGGCCTACCAGCTCTGGCGCAGCTTCTGCCCGGTGCTCCGCGGCGCCGAGCCCGACGAGTATCGCGCCGAGCCCTACGTGATGCCGGGCAACGTCGATGGCCCACTCTCCTCGCTGCCGGGCCGCGGCGGCTGGACGTGGTACACCGGCTCGGCGGGCTGGAACTTGCGGGCGATGATCGAGGGTGTGCTCGGCGTGGTTGCCGAGG
>DAOUGF010000157.1:0-24301 GCA_034429295.1 Chloroflexaceae bacterium | reverse complement strand
CGCCAGGCGCGTCGGCTACCCGGTGCTGCTCAAGCCGTCAGCGGGGGGCGGTGGCCGAGGCATGCGCGTCGCCTACGACGAGAGCGACCTGCTCAGGGCCTATCCAACCGCCCGCGCCGAGGCCGAGGCCTCCTTCGGCCGTGGCGACCTGCTGCTCGAGAAGTATCTCACCAACGTGCGCCACGTTGAGATCCAGGTGCTCGCCGACAGCCACGGCCACGCCATCCACCTCGGCGAGCGCGACTGCTCGGCCCAGCGCCGCCACCAGAAGATCCTCGAGGAGGCCCCCTCGCCGATCGTGGACGCCAAGCTGCGAGCGAAGATGGGCGCGGCCGCCATCAAGGGCATCAAGGCGATCGGCTATGTGAACGCCGGCACCCTCGAGTTCCTCATCGACCAGGATGGGCGCTACTACTTCATCGAGATGAACACGCGCATCCAGGTGGAGCACCCGGTGACCGAGATGGTCACCGGGGTTGACCTGGTGCGCTGGCAGCTGTTGATCGCCGCGGGCGAGCGCTTGACGCTCCGCCAGAATGACCTTAAAATAGCCCGGCACGCGGTGGAGTGCCGGATCAACGCGGAAGATCCCGAGCGGGATTTCCTCCCCGCCGGGGGCGAGGTGGAGTTCTATCTCCCCCCAGGGGGCCCTGGCGTGCGTGTCGACTCGCACCTGTACGCGGGTTATCAGCCCCCAGGCAACTACGACTCGCTGCTGGCGAAGATCATCACCTACGGCGACACCCGCGACGAGGCCCTCAACCGCATGCGGCGGGCGCTCCACGAGTGCATCATCACGGGGATCAAGACGACCATCCCCTTCCAATTGGCGTTGATCGATGACCCGACCTTCCGCGCCGCGCGGCATCACACCGGCTATGTGGCCGAGCTGCTCCAGCGCTGGAAGGAGGAGCGGGCCGCGAGCATCGCCTGAGCCCGTTGGCGTGGGCCTTGCTACCAGAGGGGAGCCCCGGCGCCGGGCGACTTGGATGAGGAACGACACCCGTCGTTGAAACGTTATTTAACAACCGGCACCGGCGCGCTCCGGGTGAGCACGGCCCTTTGGGCGGCGCAGCAGCGTCGCCCGCCACGAGCGAGGGAGAACTGTTGTGGCTAGCCTGCGTCACCGTGTGCGCATCGCCGCGCTACAGATCCTCTTCGAAGTGGACGCTACCGACCACCCGATCGATCTGGTCTATGAGCGACGCCGCGCCGATGAGCCCCTCGCCTCCGATGGCGAGCGCTTCCTCCACACCCTGATCTTCGGCGTCTGGGAGCACCGCTCCTATCTCGACCGGATCATCGAGGAGGCGGCGCCGAACTGGCCGATCACGCAGATGCCCGGCGTTGATAAGGCCATCCTGCGGATCGCCCTCTATGAGCTGCTGATCGATGAGGCTGAGCGCACCCCCGTCAAAGCTGTGATCAACGAGGCCGTGGAGCTCGCCAAGCAGTTCGGCAGCGATAACTCCAGCCGCTTTGTTAATGGAGTGCTCGGCACGGTCGTGAGCCGCTACCGGCCCGGCCAGGACGAGCTCTAGTCGCCCGCCCACATACCTGCACGAAAGGGACACACACCGATGGCTTCCCCCGAGGTTGAGGACCGCCTGCGCAAGATTATCGCCGAGCAGCTCGGCGTGGACGAGAGCCAGATCGTGCCCAGCGCCTCCTTCGCCAAAGACCTGAACGCCGACTCGCTCGACCTGGTTGAGCTGATCATGTCGATCGAGGAGGAGTTCGGCATCGAGATCAGCGACGACGACGCCGAGAAGATCGAGACGGTCCAGGACGCCCTCAACTACCTCGACGCCCACCCGGCCCAGCAGGAGTAGGGCGAGCACCAGGCGAACCGTTCACTAAGCCGCCCCCACGTCTCGGGGCGGCTTAGCTGCATTTCTCATCCCGCCCACACAAACCCTAGCAGCATCAGCACGGCGCTCGCCACGAGCTGCCCGATGCTCCAAAAGCCAAGCCCTTCCCAGGTTGCCGGGTTGCGCCAGCCGCCTCCCAAGGCCTGCCAGAGGTTCCAGCAGGCGATCGGAGCGGCGCCGAGCGGGGCCAGCGCCACCTGCCAGGGCAGCCCCGCCAGGCCCAAGGCCGGCAGCGCGGCGTAGGCCAGCGCCACCGCCGCTGCGTAGATCCGGGCGGCCCGCGGCGTGCCCAGCCGCACCACCAGCGTGCGCTTGCCCACCGCCGCGTCGCCCGCCGCGTCTGGAACGCTCACCGCGATCAGCATGGCCAGCTGAAGCAGGCAGAGCGGCACGAGCGCCAGCAGCAGGCTGTTCCCCAGTCTGCCCGCCTGCAGCAGGTAGCCCGTCGCCGCCGTCAGCCCGACGATCACGACCGCGCCCGCCGGCTCGCCCAACCCGCGGCGGTGCAGCCACAGGGGCGGCCCGCTGTAGAGCCAGGCCAGCGCGAGCCCTGCCAGGAGCAAGGCGGCCGTCGCCCACGGGGCCGGCGCGACGGCGACCAAGCCCAGAATGAGCAGGGCGGCCACTCCTCCGAAAGCCAGCGCGCCCCAGAGCGCCACCTGCGGGGCCAGCCGGCCCTCCGCCAGCACCCGGCTGCCGCCCGCCCAACGGGTGCGCACGCTATTCGCCAGATCGGCGTCGAGGTCGAAGTAGTCGTTGCTGTAGTGGTTCATCAGCTGGGCGGCCGCCACGGCCAGGTAGCCCCACGCGGCTAGATCCCAGCGGAGCTGCGCACCGTCGTGGGCGGCGGCCGCCAACCCCAGCCCGTAGAACACCGCCGGGCCCGCGAGGAAGAGCGGCCGCCCCAGCGCCACTGCGTATCGCAGATTGTAGAGTGCAGATTGCAATTTCCTACGCCACCGAGCGGGCCAGCTCGTAGACGCTCAGCACACCGAGCTCCACATAGAAGAGCGCCCAGAGAAACATGTAAAACGAGCTCACCGAGCGCTGCCGCCCCAGGTCCACCCGCGCGCTCACGGCCCAAAAGAGGGCGATAATCAGGGCGTGGCTGACCAGGAGGAAGAGGGCATCGCCGCGGGGCAGGCCGGCGAGGGCCAGGCCGATCGGCAGGGCGTAGCAGGCGGTGAGCACGGCCCGCCCCAGATCCAGCGCCCGGCGCTGGCCGAGGCGCGTGGTGAAGGTCTCGATCCGGTGCATGCGGTCCCCGGCGGCGTCGGGGATGTCCTTGTAGATCGCGATCACCAGGCCGAAGCCGAAGAAGAAGAGCCCGAGGATGGCGAGGGTGTGACCGGGCAGCGCGCCGCCGAGCCGCTCGCGGTAGTGGAGGGCGAGGCCGAGGTTGGCGATCACGCCGCGGGCCAGGGCGATGCTGAAGGCCGCGGCGAGCGGGAAGCGCTTGAGGCGTGGCGGCAACGAGTAGGCGCTGCCGATCAGGATGATCAGCGCGACCGTGAGCAACAGCCAGCGCCCGGCGAAGGCGGCGAGGCCGAGAGCCAGCAGCCCGGCGCCGGCCACGAGCAGGCGAGCCTGGCCGGGGCTTAGCGTGCCGGCGGCCACAGGGAGCCAGGGCTTGTTCACCCGGTCGATCGCCACATCGGTGAGCTGGTTCAGGCCAACCACGTAGAGGTTAAGTGCCAGGCAGGCGGCGAGAGTAAGGGCCACCAGGCTGAGTGATGAGCCCATTGGCGCCTCGCGCCCGCCTACGATCACAAACAGCGTGATCACCTGGACCGTCGTGGCGATCACGGTGTGGGGCCGAGCGAAGCCGATCAGCGTACTCAGCGGGCGCATACTGCCCTTTCTTGTGCGAGCTTACCGAACGTTGCTGCGGCCCCTCGTAGCAATGGATGTGCCGGGCTGGACAGCGGCAAAGCCGCCATCCGCGCCTCAAGCCTTGATACGGACTACCGACTACGGTGTACGGGCATTAATCCCCATCAGCGGCGAGATAGTCGTCCCGCGGCGGGTTGAAGGTATCGATCGCCAGGCCCTCCTCCAGCGTCCACACGGCGTGGGGCGTGTTGCCCGGGATGAGCACCGACGAGCCGGCCGGCGCCTCCACGATCTCCTCACCGACCTGGAAGCGCAGCAGCCCGCGGGCCACGTAACTTATCTGCTCCTGGGGATGCTGGTGCAGCGGCACCTCGCTGCCCTGCTCCAGCAGCACCTCCATCTGGTACATCTGATCGCTCGCCACCAGCCGTCGCCGCCGCACACCGGGGAAGAGCTGCACCCAGTTCTGACTTGGGCCCTTCAGCATCGTTGCCTCCTTTAGCTGTCTCTGAACAGGCCTATCATACCAGAGGGGCGCCGAGCGCCTCGCAGCGCCCCGCGCCCCTCTTCCCGCTCGTTGGCCGTAGCTCGCTACCGCCTGATCAGCGGCAGGTGGAGGCTGTACGACCCCGCCGCCGTCGTTGCCCCGGCCCGGGCCGGTCCGTACTCGTGGGTGCTCCCGTCGAGTTCGCGCTCCACGAGCCAGTAGCTGTAGCTAACCCCGGCCGCGGCCGTAGTGTCGCGCCAGCTGTACTCAGCCCCTCCGCTCGCGCTACCGCGGGCGAGAATGGGCGTGGGCGTGACCCGCACCGCGTCGCGGCGCTCGCCGCTGGCGCTGCGGTACAGCTCGAAGCTCGCGGTCTCCAGTTCCGCACCGGTGACCCAACGCACCAGCACGCCGTCATCGCCGCGAGTGGCCGTGAAGCTCAGCAGCGTCACCGCCGTGAAGCCGAAGGGCGAGGTCACGCCGCCGCTGTTGTTAGGCGGTGTCGGGTCGGCTCCGTTCGTCCCGTCGTCGGCGATCGACGCGCTGTTCACGATCGTCGTCACACCCGTCGGGAGCAGCGTGTCGATCCTGACGGCGAAGCGCACCTCGCCCTCCGCGCCCACCGCCAGGTCGCCGACGGTGTAGGTGCAGGTTGTGCCGGCGAGTGCCCCGTCGGCGCAGCTCCAGCCAGGGCTGCTACCCGCGCTGCTGAAGCTCGTGTGTGCCGGCACCGTCTCCGTGATCGTCACGCCGGTGGCGTCCTGCGTGCCGCTATTGCGGTAGCGCAGGCTGTAAACCGCCAGGTCGCCGGGGTCGACGCTGATCTGGCCGTCGGCCAGGGTCTTCTCCAGCTGCAGGTCGGGTGCAGCGTCGATGGGCGTCGTCTCGGTGGCGCTGTTATCGGCTGGGGTGACGTCGGTGCCGAGGGCGCCGTCGTCGGCGATCGAGGCTGTGTTGCTCAGCTCGTCCGCCCCAGCCGGCAGCGCCGCGTCCAGCGTCACCGCGAAGGTGACCGTGCCGCTCGCCCCGTAGGCCAGGTCGCCGACGGTGTAGGTGCAGGTCGTGCCGGCAGGCGATCCGTCGGCGCAACTCCAGCCAGGGCTGCTGCCCGCGCTGCTGAAGCTCGTGTAGAGCGGCACTGTCTCCGTGATCGTCACGCCCGTCACCGCGTAGTTGCCGGTGTTCGTGTAGGCCAGCGTGTACGCCATGGTGCCGCCCGCGGTGGCCACCGCGCCGCCGTCGCTCTTCGCGATCGCCACGTCGATCGCCGGCACCGCATAGCCGAAGTCCACGTCGTCGCGATCTTGGCCAGGGCTGAGGCCCACGTTGGCCACGCTGTCGTGGACGCCGTCGAGCTCGTAGGTGGGCAGCAGCTCCGGCGCCAGGCTGAAGGGATCAAGCGCCACGCGATAGCTGCCGGCGGGCAACCCGTCGAAGCTGTAAAGGCCGTCGCCGTCCGTCAGGGCTGTGAAGGTGGCGTCGTCGATGGTGTTGAGCACACCGTCCGGCCCCGCCCAGGTGAGCGTGACGATGACGTTGGGGATGCCGGGCTCGCTAGTATCCTGCACGCCGTCACCGTCGAGGTCTTCCCAGACGCGGTCGCCGATGCTGCCGGTGCCCTGGTAGCCGAAGTCCACATCGTCGCGGCTCTGACCGGCAGCGAGCGTCACATCGGTCGAGTGGTCGAGGGCCATGTCGAGATCGTAGGTCTGGATCAGGCCCTGCGGCATGCTGCCGGCGTCCACGATCACGCGGTAGTCGCCGGGCTGCAGGCCGCTGAAGCCGTAGCTGCCATCGGGCGCGGTGAGCTGCGTGTAGGTCACGTCGTCGGCCGTGCCGAAGGCGCCGTCGGCCCCTGCACCGATCAGGATCACCCGCGCGCCGCCGATGCCAGGCTCGTCGGGGTCCTGCACGCCATCGCCGTTGATATCGAGCCAGACGCGGTCGCCGAGGTCGGCCGTGGCGGCGAGCGGGGCGCTGGTGTAGCCGAAGTCCACGTCGCGGCGCGCCTCGCCGGGAGCCAGGGTGACGACGGTGCTGCCGTCCATGCTCCCGTCCAGCTCGAATGTTTCGCTGAGGCCGCCGGGGAGCGTCGCCGGATCGAGCTCCACGACGTACTCGCCCGCCGGCAGGTTGTCGAAGCTGTAGCTGCCGTCGGCCGCCGTCACGGTCGTGAGGAGCTCCCCGGCGACGCCGCCAAGGGGGCCGATCGTGATGACGCTGAACAGGCTCACCGTGACGCCGCCGATGCCGGGCTCGCCGGGGTCCTGTAGGCCGTTGCCGTTCAGATCCTCCCAGACGCGGTCGCCGATGCTGCCGGCGCCCCGGAAGCCGAAGTCCACGTCGTCGCGATCCTGGCCCGCGCCGAGTGTTACGGTCGTCGTGCCGTCACGCGTACCGTCCAACTCGTACGTTTGGACGAGGCCAGGGGGCAGCGTGGAGAGGTCGAGCGAAACCGAGTAGTTGCCCTCCGGCAGGTTGTCGAAGCTGTACTCGCCGTCGTCGAGCGTTACGGTGTAGAACACCATGTCGTCGCCGCCGGGGATACCATCGGCGCCGTACCAGGTGAGGGTGACGCCGACGAGTGGTAGGCCGGGCTCGTCGGGGTCCTGCACGCCATCGCCGTTCAGGTCGAGCCAGACGCGGTCGCCGATGCTGCCGCTCCCCGGGGCGACCGGGGTAGCGCTGAAGCCGAAGTCAACATCGGTGCGATTCTCGCCGTAGCCGAGGAAGAGGAGGGTTAGCCCATCGAAGGACCCGTCGAGCTCGTAGCTCGGGTCAAGGCCGTCGGGGACGGTCGTGTCATCCAAGATCACGATGTAGAGGCCAGCGCCGAGGTTAGCGAAGCTGTAGTTGCCGTTCTCATCGGTCTCAACCGCAGCGAGCTGGATGCCGGTGCCGGAGTCGAACCAGAACAGGCCCACCGTGACGCCGGGGATGCCGGGCTCGTCGGGGTCCTGCACGCCGTCGCCGTCGAGGTCGAGCCAGACGCGGTCGCCGATGCTACCGCTCGTCGCGCCGGCGTTCACGTTGGTGTAGCCGAAATCGACATCGGTTCGGGTCTGGCCGGGGGCCAGGCCGACCTCGGTGGCGCCGTTCAGGGTGCCGTCGAGCTCGTAGGTTCCGGCGATGCCGGGGGGCAGCGTGGTGCCGTCCACCACCACGCGGTAGAGCCCGGCGGGGAGGGCGGTGAACTGGTAGTTGCCGTCGGCGCCGGTGATCTGCGGGGGGAAGCCGGCGAAGTCGTCGGAAGTGCCGAAGATCCCGTCAGGGCCGGCGCTGATGAGCGACACGCTCACGCCGGGGATGCCGGGCTCGCCCACATCCTGCACGCCATTGCCGTTGGTGTCCAGCCAGACGCGATCGCCAAGGGCGGCCGTGACGGCGGGGGCAGTGTCACTGTAGCCGAAGTCCACATCCAGCCGGCTCTGGCCGGATGAGAGCTGCACCGTGGCGATCGATGGCGTCGCCAGGCCGTCGGCGTCGAAGGTGGGGTTGAGCCCGGTGGGTAGGGTGCTGGTGTCCACCGCGACTTGGAAGCTCCCGGCGGGCAGGTTGTCCACCAGGTAGCTGCCGCTCGTGTTGGTAACGGTGGTGTAGAGCACATCGTCGGAGGTGCCGAAGGTCCCGTCACGGCCAGCCCAGGTGATCGTGAGGGTCGCGCCGTCGATGCCGGCCTCACCGGCGTCCTGCACCCCGTCGCCGTCGAGGTCGAGCCAGACGCGATCGCCGATGCTGCCTGCGCCGGTGTATCCGAAGTCCAGATCGGTCCTCTGCTCGCCAGCCGCCAGGGTCGCTGTGGCCTGATCGGCGCTGGCGAGGCCGTCGAGGTCGTAGGTCTGGCTCAGGCCGGCCGGCAGGCTCGCCGGATCGACCGCCACGCTGTACTGCCCGGCGGGCAGGCCACCGAAGCTGTAAAGGCCGTCCGCGTCGGTGGCGAGGGTGAAGCTGGCGTTGTCGGCCGTCGTCTGGAGGTCGCCGTCGGGGCCGCCCCAGGTGAGGGTGACGACGACGAGGCTCAGGCCGGGCTCACCGAGCTCCTGGACGCCGTCGGCATCGAGGTCGAGCCAGACGCGATCGCCGATGCTGCCCGCGCCCTGGTAGCCGAAGTCGGCGTCGGTGCGGTTCTGGCCGGGCGTGAGGGCGATCGCGGTCACGGAAGGAGTGCCGGGGCCGTCGAGGTCGTAGGTGGCCGTCAGGCCGGCCGGCAGGTCCGCCGTATCGACCGCGAGCTCGAAGGCGCCTGCCGGCAGGTTATCGAAGCTGTAGCTGCCGTCCGCGCCGGTGACGGTGGTGTAGCTCACGTCGTCGCCACCGCCGGGCGCGCCGTCCGGCCCGTACCACGTGAGAGTCACACCGATACCGACCAGGCCGGGCTCGCCAGCATCCTGCACACCGTCACCGTTTATGTCGAGCCAGATGCGATCGCCGAGGCTGCCGGTGCCGTTGAAGCCGAAGTCGATATCGTCGCGCTCGGTGCCAGAGATGAGCGTGAAGTTGGGGACGTCGGCGGTCTGGTCCGTCAGGCCGGCGGGCAGCCCGCTCACCGCGGCGCCGTAGTTGCCGGGGGGCAGATTGGAGATATTCCAGACGCCGCCGGCATCAGTGGTTGCGGTGTAGCTTACGTCGTCGCCGCCGCCGGCCACGCCGTCCGGCCCGTACCACGTGAGCGTCACGGTGGCGCCGGGGATGCCGGGCTCGCCCGCATCCTGCACGCCGTCGCCGTCCACGTCGTACCAGACGCGGTCGCCGACGCTGAGCGCGCGGTAGAAGCCGGCGTCCACAGTCGTGTTGATCGCGCCGGCCACCACTGTCACCGGGCCAGTCCGGTCGCTGTTGGCAAGCACATCGCTATCATCCGTGTCGGTGGCGACGGCGGAGTCGGCGATGGTGTGTGTGTAGCCGGGCGGCGCTACGAAGCGCACCTGGTAATCGCCGGCCTGCAGACCGAGGAAGCTGTAGGCGCCGGCCACGTCGGTCGTTGTGGTAGCGAGCAGGTTGGTGCCGGTGCTGTCGTAGAGTTCGACGATCACACCGAAGATGGCGGGCTCGCCGGTATCCTGGCGTCCGTTGCCGTTCAGGTCCTCCCAGACGAAGTCGCCGAGGCCCTGGTTGAGCGCCGCGCGGTAGCCGAAGTCCTAATCGAGGTTGGTCTCTGCCGGCCCAAGGTCGAGGGTCGACTGGTTGGCCGTGCCCGTGCCGTCGCTGTCGTAGGTCTGCACGGTGTAGCCGGCCGGCGGGGTCACCTCCACGCGGTAGGGATCAGCGGCGCCGAAGACGGGCAGGCCGGGGAAGCTGTAGCTGCCATCGCTATCGGTTGTGGTGGTGAAGGTGACGTCGTCGGCGGTGCCAAGGGCGCCGTCCGGGCCGGCCCAGATCAGGGTGACGGTGGCGCCGGGGATGCCGGGCTCGTCGTTATTCTGCGTGCCGTCGCCGTCAACGTCGTACCAGACCAGATCGCCGATGGCGGAGTCGCCGCGGTAGCCGAAGTCTACGTCGTCGGCGGCCTCGCCGCTGGCCAGTGTGCGGGCGGCGGTGTTGTCGAGCCCACCGTCGAGGTCGTAGGTCTGAGTGATGTTGTCAGGTAGCGTGGCGTCGTTCACGCTCACGGTGAAGTCGCCCGCGGGCAGGTTGGCGAAGCTGTAGCTGCCGTCCGCGCCGGTGACGGTGGTGTAGCTCACGTCGTCGCCACCGCCGGCCACGCCGTCGAAGCCGAGCCAGGTGAGCGTCACGCCCGCGCCGGGCAGGCCGGGCTCGCCCGCATCCTGCACACCGTCACCGTTTATGTCGAGCCAGACGCGATCGCCGAGGCTGGCGGCGCCGCGGTAGCCGAAGTCAAGATCGCGCGGGTTGAGGTTGGCGGCCGTGAGCGCGACCGCACTGCTGTTGTCGGGACTCGTGGTGCCGCTGTCGCGGTCGTAGGTGTTCACCGTGAGGCCGCTCGGCAGGCTGGCGGGATCCACGGTGACGCGGTAGTTGGTTGCGCTGCCGATCGGCAGGGCGGAGACCAGGTAGTTGCCGTTGGCGTCAGTGGTCGTGGTGATGACGCTGTCGTCGGCGTTGCCCTCCACGCCATCGGGGCCGAACCAGCGCACAGTGACGCTGACGCCGGGGATGCCGAGCTCGCCGGCGTCCTGAACGCCGTCGCCGTCCACGTCGTACCAGACCCGGTCGCCGAGGGAGCCGAGCGTCTCGCTGTCGCTGGCGGCGTAGTCGTTCACGCCGCCGGAGCCGTCGCGCTCGCCGTTAGGGGGGGTGGCGGAACCGGTGGGGTTGCTCGTGGTGCCCTGCGGGCCCGGCAGGCTGGTGTAGGTCGTGCTCGCGGTGTTGGTGATCGCGACGCCGGGGGCAACGACGCTCGCCTGGTAGGTGATCGTCAGGCTGCCGCCGGGCGGGATGGTGACATCGGTGAACTCGACGCGGTTGGCCGCGTCGTTGTGGTTCGCCGTGCCGGCCGTGGCTCCACCGGCGGCGACGGCCGTGATCGAGCCGGCATCAAGGTCGAGCTCGGCCGGGAGCACGTCGCGCACGATAAGGTCGAAGGCCGTGGCGTTGCCGGTGTTGCTGGCGACGATCTCGTAGACAACAGCCGAGCCGTCGGTGGTGAGCGCGCGCTTGGCGATCGTCACGGCCGGCTCAACGATGGTGACCGGGACCGAAGCCGAGGTGGCGCTGTCGCTGCCGCCGAAGCGCACCGTGAAGCTATTGTTCAGGGTGTCGCTTGCCTGGTTGTTCGCCACATTCTCGACAAGCGCGTTGAACTCGAGGACTACGAACTCCTCGTTGGTGTCGCTGTCGGTGTTGGTGAGATCGCCGAGGGCGAAGACGGGGTCGTCGCCGCTCTGGAATTGGCCGCCCGGACCCGTGCCGCCGGGGATCGCGCTCGCAGGCACAACAAAGCTCGGCGTGACGCTGTTGATGTTGCTCTCATCGGCTGGGGCGACCTGCAGGCCGGGGCCGCTGAGCGTCGAGGAGCTGAGGCCGGGATCGCTGGAGACGAGGGCCACGCGGGCCGTGCCGTCGTTGAGGAAGCGCATGCCGGCCGGCAGGTTATCGCGCAACTGGACGGCGGGTGACGTGCCCTCGGCGATGCGGACTACCAGGCGGTAGCGGACGATCTCGCCGACGGCCACGTTGCTGCCGCTGGTGTGGGCCTCGGAGGTGGCGACGATCGACTTCACCGGCGCAGGCACGAAGACCGTCACGGTCGCATCGTCGCTGGAGTGAAGGTCGTTGGGACCCGAGCCGGAGCCGGTGCGCTCGCCGGTGCCGCTGCCAGGGCTGCCGGGAACGCTGGAGCCGGTGGGATTGCTCGTGGTGCCCTGCGCGCCCGGCAGGCTTGTGTAGGTGGTCGTGGCCTCGTTGGTGATCAGCTGGCCGGGGGTGACAGAGGCGGGCAGGCGGGCCGTGTAAGTGACCGTGATGGTCGCGCCCGAATCCATCGAGTCGGCGGTGACAGTGATCGTACTGCCGCTGAGGCTGCTCGTCAGCCCGGTCACAGCGCCGCTGCCGCCCGCCGTCGCGCCGACGAGCGTCACATCCTCCAACGCCGCCGGCAGCGGGTCGCTCATCACCACATCGAAGGCGGTGGTGCGGTTCGCGCTATTGCCGCCGGTGTTGGCGATGACAACGGTGTAGGTGACGGTGTCGCCCGCGTCGCCGCTGTCCGGCGTGACGCTCTTGGTGGTGGTGATGTTTGGCTCGGCGATCGTCACGACAATGGTATTGGAGTTCGTGCCGACTTGAGAGGTGCCGACATGGAACTGGAAGTTGTTGTTCCGATTCTCGCCGGCGTCGTTGCTGCCCGAAGTAGTGTTGTCGACCAGCGCGTTGAACTCGACGACGAGATACTCGCTGTCGTCGTCGTTGTCGGCATTGACGATCTCACCGAGCTTGAAGTAGGGGTCGGTGCCTGTGTTGTAGCTATCGTTTTCGGCCGTCGCGCTGCTGGAGACCGCGGTATCAGGCAGCGGGAAGCTCACAGCGGCCGAGGGCAGATCCGCGAGCGCGGCGCTGTTGCCCGTGACGCCGGGGCCGGTGCCCAAGGTGCTGGAGCTGATGCCACCGCCGTTTGCCACGAAGGCGACGCGGGCCGTACCGTCGTCTAGGAAAGTCAGGCCGGTCGGCAGCTGATCGCGGAGCGTGACCGGGCCGATGCTGCCCTCGGGCAGCTGGACCGCCAGGCGGTAGCGGACGATCTCGCCGATGGTCACGTTGCTACCGCTGGTGTGGGCCTCGGAGGTGGCGACAAGGCTCTTCGTCAGGCGCGGGAGGCTGGAGGTGACGGTGGCCGGATCGCTGAGGTCGACTCTGGTGAAGTCGTCGCCGCCCTCCTTGTTGGCGTAGTGGTAGACGAAGCCCTGGTTCGTGAGGGTCTGGTTGAGGCCGACATCGCCTGTGACGACGGCGTTGAAGGTGACGATGGCGATATTGTTGCCGTCAGCGATCAGATCGGTGGTGAGGCGGCTTTCGCCGGGGCCGAGGGCGCCGGTGGTGGGGCCGGGATCGATGAGCTCGATGCCGCCGTCCGGGTCGAAGAGGCCGCCGCCGATGGTGGTGAAGGGCATCTCCGCGCCGTCGGCGCCACGGTTCACGCAGAGGCTGCCGGGCACGAAGCTGAGCCCGGTGGGCAGCTCGTCGCGCACGCGCACGTCGAAGGCGCCGTTGGGGCCTGAGCCCGTGTTCTCGATCACGATCGCGAAGGTCACCTGATCGCCCGCGTCCACCCCACTGACGTTGTTGTCGAAAGTGGCGCCCAAGTTGATCGAGGTGACGGAGCCGCTCAGGCGGGCATCGCAGGCCGCGGCGGGGTCGATGGCGACGCCGGCCGGGAGCGAGAACGAGGACGGCGTGGCGCCAACGGTGCTGGTGGCGACTACGCCCTTGCGCATGCGCAGCTCTGGCTCGTTGATCGTGAGCTGCACGATCTGGTCGATCACCTGATCGCCAGCGTTGGTGGAAGTCTCAAGCTCGCGGAGCTGGTTGGTGAGCAGCAGCTTGTCGGCGAAGGGATCGAAGGAGGCGGTGACGGTGAAGAGCAGGTCGATCGTGTTGGGCGTGTTGTTCGGGTCGTCGTAGCTGCCGTAGTCGAAGATGACGCTGTTGGCGACCGGATCGAGGCTGATGGTGGGAGCCCGGCCCGACTCGGCGGTGAAGTCGTCGTCGGGGCCAAACTTGGCCGTGCCGGCCGGGGGCGGCGCGGCGCTCACCGTGGGGTCGAAGCTGGTGATCGCGCTGACGACCGGGGCGACGCTATCGCTCACATCGAAGATCGGCAGCGGCAGATAATCGACGAGGCGCAGCTCCTCGATATCGCTCGAGGGCAGGGTGAGGCGCAGGCGGTAAGTGACGGTATCGCCCGGCTTGATGACGGTGGCGGCGCCGCCGGAGCAGTCGCCGGGGAGACAGCTTGTGTCGCCGTTGATCGCGTAGATCGTCTTGCTGAGCTCGCCGCGCCCGATCTCGAGCGCGTCGGCGGTATCGTCGTCCTCACGGGCGCCGGTGGGCGTGAGGTCGCTCACCTGCAGCACGGCGCCATCGACCAGGGCCGTGTTGGCGAGGACGTCGCCCTGGTCAACGCTCTGGTCGCCGGAGGGGTAGTCGTCGCTGAACTGGTCCTGGATGGTCGCCCGGTAGGTGAGCTGGCAGGTGGTGGCGCCGAAAGGCAGCGGCGGGTTGTTGGGCAGAGGGCCAGCGCCCGTGCCAGTCGCGGGGATGCCGCCGCCGATGAGCCGGCCGTCGGCGCCGAGAGCCGCCAGCTGATCAGAGAGGCGGAAAGTGAGCGTTGTCGTGCCGTCATTAGCGGTCGGGTCGGAGATGTGGGGCGGCGAGGGCTGGCCGGGGTTCGGGGCCACGGCGCCGTTCAGGTCGGTCCAGTTATCGCTGACGGTGTAGTTGGCGGCGCCGAAATCGCCCGTGGTCTCCGTCCCGTGCTCGATGCAGACGAGGGTGGGGTCGAAGCTATCGTCGAAGCGGAGGCCGTCGCCGAGCACATCGGTGACGATCACATCGTCGAAGGCGAAGTAGTCGGAGACCTGGATGTCGAGGGTGTATTCGATCAGATCGCCGGGCGTATTGATGGTATCGGTGAGGTTGGTCGCGCTCTTCTGGATGGCGATCGACTGCTGCTCGAGGGTGTGATCGTTCGTGGTGAGATCGTTCGTCACCGTGGTGAGCGCGTCCCGGTTGTCGATCGGATCCCAGCTGCCTGAGGCGCGGGCGTCGTTGACGGCGAGGGCATCATCGCCGCTGGCGGCCGGGAGGATCGCGTTGCTGGCGGCGTCCAGGCGCGGCACGAAGAAGGAGAAGAGCAGCGAGGCGTCCTGCTCGCCGGCGGTGCCCGTCACGCTGGAAAGGCGGCGCGTGAGAGTGCCACCGGGCGTTGTCGTGCTCGGCGTGGCGACGGCGGTGACTGTGGGCGTGCCGCTAGCGGCGGTCACCTCGTCCACCTGGATGAACTGCATGGAGGGCGGCAGGATGTCGCTGATCTCCAGGTTCGTGATCGGCTGGCCGTCGGCGATATCGATGTCAATGCGGTACTGGCGCGGGAAGTTCGGGCCTGTGGCCGTTTCGTCCTCGGGGCCGATGTAGGTCTTGGTGAGCCGCCAGAGGATCGGGGTGAAGGTCGCGCTCGTGGGGCTGGGCTGAATGATCGGCGCGTCGGTGCCCGGGTTGTCCAGCGCATCGTTGCCGAGGAAGAAGCCAGCCGTGGCCTCGATCGTCAGCGCCGTATTGAGATCGGCGAGGTTGCTCACGGCCGCCGTGACGACGATATCGGCAGGCGGCTGGGTGGCGGTGAAGCTGCCGTAGGGCGGCTGGAGGATCACGATCTGCGCGCCGGCGGTGCAGCTGGTGCTGAGGCCAGTGAGCGGGTGGGTGAAGCTGCCGTTGCAGATGAACGGCGGGATCACCGGGATCACGGGCGTGCCGAGGTAGGTGGCGGAGGCGAAGGTGATGCCGTCATCGCCGTCGGCGCCTGCCGCGGGGAGCGCGAGATCGATATAGGGGCCGTAGCCGGCGTCGCTTGCGCTGGTATTGTCGAAGCTGACGGTGAAGGTCACAGGTTCGCCGATGAAGCCTGTGGCGGGAACGCTCAGCCCGGCCAGCGGCGTGCCGGCGGCAAGGGCAGGGCGGGCGCCGAGGCCGAGGCTGATTGTGAGACAGAGAACGAGCAGGATGGCGGAGAGACTGCGGAGAGTGCGAGGTGACGGGTGCGACGAGGACATGACAAGGTCCCTCACAGAGGTGGCGGCAACGTGACCGACCGAGATGATTAGAGGAAGATCAGGC
Source organism: Chloroflexaceae bacterium (assembly GCA_034429295.1). Lineage (GTDB taxonomy): Bacteria > Chloroflexota > Chloroflexia > Chloroflexales > Chloroflexaceae > OHK40. Next base: position 8,821 of record DAOUGF010000157.1, on the reverse strand, counting down.
TTCAGGAGCGCGCCGAGATACTGCGGCTGCGCTAGAAAGGAGATTTCGATAGATTCTAGTACGCACCCATTACCAAGCCATGTATCGGCGCGGGGTGCCCGGAGGCGCAGAGTTTGCGGGCAACAGAAAACGACCGGCAGTGTAAGATTCACCGCCGGTCGTCTCCTTTATATATACGGGGATCGTTGGGTTCTGCGAGCTACGCTAGCGAGCCTTGCGCTTCCGGTCACGGCGGGCCTCGCGGCGGCCGGTGTTGGGGACAGGCCGGGGCGGGACGGGCACCGCACCCGCGGTGACGCTGCGGGGACTGGAGCGGGCGCGGCCGGCACTGGCGCGCTCGAGGTCGGGCAGCACACGCAGGTAGTAGTAGACCACATAGGCTCCAACGCCAAGCTCAACGACGAGCTGCACCCAGAGCCAGAGCCGCTGGTTGAGGGTCGGGAGGTTGAGCAGACGGAGGGTGCCGAGCAGCACGCCCACGCCGCCCAGGATGAGCAGCGCGACGGCGAGCTGGCGCATGAAGGTATGCCGCGCCGGGTTGCGCTCCTGATGCATCAGATAGAGGTACGCGCCAGCGCCCACGGCGAGCAGCTGCCCGATGAAAAAAGTCCATGCGAGCGGGCCGAAGAAGGGAGCTGGGGTGGTGAGATAGGTGAAGAACTCCATAGGGGTCGAGATGCCTCCGCACAGAGAGCCGTGGCCGGGCGAGCGGGCCGATTATAGCAGCGGGCCAGATCCCCGTCAACCGAACGACGCAGTAGAAAATCGTGGATGGACTCTCAATAAAAATCGGTTAAAATATGTGGACAACCGCTGCGGCAGCCAGCCGCTGTGCCGTGTGATCATCCCCCCCATGGGCCAGCTCTTCTCCGAGACGTTTGATCTCACCCAGCTCACGCCAGCGCATCTCGCCGAGATCGCGCAGGCCGGCGATCTGATCGAACTGGGGCGGCGGGCTGCGACGCTGTTGGGGGCGATCTTCCCCGGCCAGGAGGCCCATGCGGTCTGGCTTGACGAGGGGCAACCGGAAGGCCCCGGCGACGAGCAGTTGCTGGCCCGGCTGCGGGCGGGCGAGGCGCTGCCGGGCAGCGCGGAGGAGCCCGGTTACTTCCCGCTGCGGGCGCTCGGCGAGCTATGCGGCTGGATCGAGGTTTGGCCCGGTGGCTGGAGCGTCGAGCAGGAGCACTGGCTTGGGCTGCTGGCCGCGCTGCTGGCGCCGAGCTACCTGGCGCTGCGACGGGCGCCGCCGCCTCCTGTGGAACGGCGCCGCGCAGCCTTGCAGGCGGCGATCGATAAGCTGAGCGGCGCGAGCGCGCTCCGGCCGCTGCTCGCGGAGCTGAGCGCGCTGATCAAAGGGGCGCTGGCGGTCGATCATGTCCTGTGGGTGCTGCGCTACCGCGACAGCGAGTGGGCCCACATCGCGTTCAGTAGCAGGAGCGAGAGTCCCTACGGGGGGCGGGACTACTGGCAGGCCACCGCGGGGCTGAGCGGCGTGGTGATCAGCAGCGGCGCGCCGCTCTACACGAGCAACTACCACGAAGAGTGCGCCGCCCGCAAGATCACGCCGCTGATGGTGAACGGCCCGGGCCAGGCCTACAACTGGATGGGCGTACCGCTGCGAGAGGGGGAGCGGACCTTCGGTGTCCTGATCTGCTACAGCGAGCGACCCGGCCGGGGCCCTGGCCCGGAAGATCGCGAGCTGCTGATCTGGCTGGCGGGCAAGGTGGCGCGGATGATCGGCAGCGCCCAGCGCTACGAGCGCGCCGCCGAGGAGGCGAGCCAGCGCGAGGCCCTGAACCGGATCGCGCGGGCGATCACCTCGAGCCTCGACCCTGAGTATGTGCCGGCCCTGATCGTGGAGCGGGCTCCGGTGCTGCTGAATGCCGAGGAAGCGAGCCTGTTGCTGCTGGACGAGGAGACGGGCGAGTTGGTGTTCCGCTACGCGTCCGGCCCGGCCGGCAACCAGCTTCTGGGCCAGCGAGTGCCCGCTGGCGAAGGCGTGGCCGGCTTTGTGGCCAGCAGCGGCGAGCCGAGCATCGTGAACGATACTCAGGCCGACGGGCGCTTCTACGGTGTCCTCGACGGCTCCACCGGCTTCAAGACGCGCTCGATCCTGGCGGTGCCCCTGCGGGCGATCGACGGCGTGAAGGGCGTGCTCGAAGTGCTGAACCGCCGCGATAACGCCCCCTTCACCGATAGCGACCGTGATCTGCTCGAGGCGCTGGCCGACCAGGCGACGATCGCGTTGGAGAACGCCAGGCAGTTTGCCTCGAAGGATCGCGCTCTGGCGCGGCGCGCCCAGGAGTTGGATCGCTCGAACGACCGGCTGCGCAAGATCTTGCGGGCCTCGAACGCGCTGCGGGCCGAGCGGCAGATCGACGACCTGCTCGGCCAGATCGCCCAGGTGGTGCGGGAGAGCTCGGGCTTCCGCCGGGTCATGATCGCCTTGGCCCGCCGAGAGCGCACCCCTGAGCCGTATCTTCAGGCGGCCGCCCTGGTCGGCGGCGCGAACAATCGCCCTCCGACGGAGCGGGTGTCGCTGGAGCGCTTCGAGGCCCTGCTGCGGCCTGAGTTCCGCCGCGGCAGCCTCACCTACCTGATGGAGCGCCCGCCCGCCGAGTACAACCTGCTCTGGGGCAAGAGCCACGAGCCCAGCGCGCGGATCGAGCGACGGGCCGGCGGCTGGCAGCCGGGCGACGGGCTCTTCTGCCTGCTGCAGAACAGCCGCGGGGAGGTGATCGGCCTGCTCGGTGTGGACGACCCGGAGGATGGGCAGCGCCCCAGCCCCGAGCAGGTGCAGATCCTGGAGATCCTCGCCAACCAGGCGGCCGCGGCGATCGAGAACGCTTCCCTCTACGCCGCCCAGCAGCACAGCCTCAGCCGCATGATGGCGCTCAACGGCCTCGGCCGGGCGATCAGCACTACGCTGCGCTCACCCCAGCAGATCTACGCCCTCACCGCCAGCGGCATGTTGGAGATGAGCGGCGCCCGCTGGGCGACGGTCTTCCTCGGCGACCCTGCTGACCCAAACTTCGGCGAGGTGTTTCACACCGGCCAGCCTACGGACGACCCTATGGCCGCCATGCAGCTCGCCCGCGAGACGGTGGCGGCGCGCCGCCCGCTCAGCCGCCTCCCCAGCCGCGGGCACGAGGGGATGCTCGGCGTCCCGCTGCAGGGCTCGAGCAGCACTCTGGGCGCGATCTGCGCCGGCTACGACGAGGGTTTGCCCGACGCCGCCGATCTGGAGAGCCTGGTGCTCTTCGCCAGCCAGGCCGCGGCGGCGGTGGAGAGCTTGCAGCTGCTCAGCGCGGTGCGCTTGGGCCGCGATCAGCTGGCCTCGATCATGGCCTCCACCCGCGAGGGGATGCTACTAGTAGGCGACAACGGGCGGGTGGAGGTGGCGAACAACGCCTTCTTCCATCTCGCCAACACGAGCCTCTGGGCCGACAAGCCCGCCGATCTCGCCGGCATGCCGATCAGCGCGCTACTGGAGAGCTGGCAGGCCGCGGCGAGCTTCCTGCCGAGTGAGCTCGAGCAGCTGCAGAGTGGGATCGCCGCGGTTGCCGACGGGCTGGAGAGCTTCGCCAGCGGCCAGTTGAACGGCACGCAGATCGGCGCGCGGGCCCTCGAGTGGTCGGTGTTGCGAGCCGCCCGCGAGGGCGCCGGAGGGCTGAGCGCGGGCGAGAGCGATGAGCCACGCCGCCGGCCCATCCTGATCACGGTACGCGACATCACCGCCGCCAAGGAGACCGAGCGGCTGCGGGCCGACCTGACGAACATGATGGTCCACGACCTGCGGAGCCCGCTGACAAGCATCATGTCGTCGATCGACCTGATCTTCCGCGGCGTGACAGGGTCGATCACTCCCCAGCAGCGGGAGGTGCTGACGATCGCCTACGCCAGCGCCGAGAACCTGCTGAATATGATCAACCTGCTGCTCGATATCAGCAGGCTGGAGGGCGGCAGCATGCCGATGGAGCGCACCGCGCTCGGCGTCGAGGCGCTGGCCGCGCGGGCTGTGGCGCACATGGGCCTGCTCGCGCAGAGCAAGGGCATCAACATCGAGACGGAGCTGGCCCACGAGGGCGCGAGCGTGTTCGCCGACCAGGAGTTGGTGCTGCGGGTGCTGCAGAACCTGATCGACAACGCCCTGAAGTTCAGCCCGAAGGGCAGCACGGTGGCGCTGATGGTGACCTGCGATCCTGAGCATCCCGACGTGGTGCGCTTCGCCGTCCGCGACGCCGGAATCGGCATCAAGAGCTCCGATCTGGAGAAGATCTTCGTCAAGTTCGGGCAGGTCGGCAACCGCCGCACCCCCGGCAGCGGCCTCGGGCTCACCTTCTGCAAACTGGTGGTCGAGACCCACGGTGGGCGCATCTGGGTCGAGAGCGCGCCCGGCCAGGGCAGCTGCTTCTACTTCACGCTGCCGCGCGCCGCGCAAGAGGTGGGCAAGTAGGGTGCGCTAGGCGTGGAGCGCCACATCGTCACCGAGGCGCACCGGGCCAGCCTGGGTGACAGCGGCGTAGACCCCAGCCACGGCGGAGAAGACCACGCCAGGGGCGAGGGTGACGCTGGGAGCATCGCTATGCTCGGCGATCGTCCGCAGGATGCCGGGATCGCGAGGCAGGTCGCCCTGGGCGAGGGTCGGCACGAGGCAGCGGGGCGTCGGGTCGATCACGCGGAGGGCGAGGCCTGTCCCGAGAGCGAGGGCCTGCCCGAGCCAGGCGTGTTCCACGAGCCCGTCCGCCCCGGCGAGCGGCGCGATCAGCAGGTTGGGCCGGAAGCGGCGCGGCTCAAAGCGGCCTGCGGGGTAGCGAACCTGGAGGTAGGCCAGCGTCGCAGTGGTGAGCAGGTGGAGCGGGCCGTAGTCGAAGAAGGTTCCAGCGGGCGCGCCGAGGGCGAGGGGCTCGCGGCGGATCGCCTCGTCGGGGCTATCGAGGGGCCTGCGGTCGGCCTCGCGGAAGCGCTCCGGCGGGGCCTCGCTCGTTAGCATTACCTCGCGGCCCACCAACTCGGAGAGCACGGTGTGGATCGTGGGGTCGGCGCTGCTCACGCGGGCGCCGCTGGGCAGCGTGATGATGACGGGCGGGAGGGGGGTGCCGGGGCGGGGCGGTTCGGCGTAGGCGGCTTGGCAGGCGAAGAGGGCGGCCCACTTGCGGGGGTGCTTGGCGCTGGCGATCGTGCCGGTCTCGCGGTCGAGCACGGCGTAAACGCGGTCGCCGAGCAGCCCACGCTCGCCCGCCCAAGCGCTCTCGATCGCCTCGCCCTGCATGGATTTCACGGGGTAGCGCCAGATCCCCGCCACCGTACCAAGATTGGTCATAGGGCTGGTCACGGCCAGCCGGCGGCGGGACGGAGCGGGCGGGGTTGCTGCTCGGAGGGAGGGATGGGCAGGGCAGGGCCGCAATAGCAGAGGCGGCCGTCGCGCCATTCGGCCAAGCCGACGGCGCCGAGCCAGGCGGCGATGGTTGCGGCGCGGCGCTGGGCGGTGCTGTCGGCGAGGGGGGCGAGGCGCTGGAGCACGGCGGCGATGGCGCGGCGGTCGGCGCCGTCGTGGGCCTGCAGGTCGATCAGCACGGAGCGCATCGGCTCGCGGTAGAACATGAGGCGGCGGAGGTGGCGGCTCTGCTCGAAGCGGTTGCTGCGGGCGAAGGCCTTGCCGAAGGGGGTGAGCTTCAGCTCGTCGGCGTCGCCCTGGGTGACAAAGCCGAGGATGCGGGCGGCCTGGGTATAGTAGCTGCCCTGGCGGGCCACCTTCATCCCGATGTACTCGGCGATCTCGTCGGTGGTGCGCCGTCCCTTCGTGAGCGCCTCCGGCACCCGGGCCACATCCCAGAGCACATCGGCTTGGGGGATATCGACCGTCTCGAGCATCATCGCGGGCTCCTCGTGCTTGCCGTACCGTTCCAAACATCCGTGCTAGGGGCACTATAGCGCATAAGGGTGCGCTACGTCAAGTGGCTATATGGGGTGCGCGTCCCCACGCCCCAAGCGGACGTTCTCGGGGTACTGCCCCGAACCAGTGGCACCTGCACGGTGAGAGGAGATGCGAGCGGGCTCCGCCCCTCGCGCTCCCCGCCGGAGTGGGCGCTGCCCCTCCGGACCACCCCCAAGCCGGAAGGCTGTACCGTGCCGCCACTTGGCGGCGTACCCGTCCCATCGACGGGCAGAGCCATCCGCCTTGGCCGGCAGCAGATCAGCGGTCGGGGTGGTGTGTGAGCATCGGTTGTGCCTCCGCCTCCACCTCCCCTTGCTCCACAACTAGCCCTCTATCGCACCACAAACGCCCCGATCCCATCGCGGGCTCGGGGCGTCGCTGTCCCGCACTCGCCCCGGCTCGAGCGTGGCGCGCAGGTCCGGATTCGCCCTAAAGAGAGCCACATATGTCGCTCGGAACGTAAGACCGAAGCGTTCGCCCCAAGTTGCGAGTGTGGTACGGGTGTATCGGGGGGCGAATGCTTCGGCCCTACTGTGGGGCGGTCGTCGGTCGTCTGTGGTCGGTCGTCCCTACCAGCCACTCACACGCCGAAAGCAGTACTAGATCAGCCCCTGCTCGCGGGCGAGGCGGGCCGCGTGGGTGCGGTTGGCCGCGTGGAGCTTCGCGAGGATGGTGGAAACGTAGTTCTTCACCGTGCCCTCGGCGAGCGCCAGCTTGGCGCCGATATCGCGGTTGCTCAGGCCATCGCCGAGCAGCCGCAGCACCGCCAGTTCCCGCTCGGAGAGCGGCTCGTACTCAGGCTCCGGCGCCGCCCCGCCCCGCTGCCGCGAGAACTCTGCGATCAGTCGCGCGGCCACACTTGGCTGCACGATGCTCTCGCCGCCATGAACCCGGCGGATGGCGGCGAGCAACTCCACAGCCGGGGTGTCCTTGAGCAAGTAGCCGCTGGCCCCGGCCCGAATGCCCTCGAACACGTAGCTGTCGTAGTCGAACGTGGTGAGGATGATCACCCGCACCTCGGGGAGAATGCGGGCAAGCTCCGCGGTGGCCTGCACCCCGTCCATCCCCGGCATCTGCACATCCATCAGCACAATGTCGGGCCGCAGCTCGCGGGCCAGCGCCACCGCCTCGCGGCCGTCGCCGGCGAGCCCCACCACGCGGAAACCATCCTCGAGCTCGAGGATCGTCCGCAGGCCCTCGCGCATGAGGGTCTGGTCCTCGGCGATCAGCACGCGGATCTCTTCCATGGCGCTATTATAACGCGCCCCAACGGCCTCGGCAGCTGAATAATCTCCTCATCCGCCTTCCGCACCACGCCGCGGAGTGACCTTCGTCATATGCCGGCGGCGACTTTCGTGACTACCGGCGGCGGCGCCCCTCAGCTATGCTTGCCTCAAGCAAACGCTGGGAGGAATTCTGATGAGCATAGATCGCGAGACGATGATCGACATAGAGGATTTGCAGGTGCGCTACGGCGCCCTGACCGCGGTGGACGGCCTGAGCCTGCAGGTGCGCCGGGGCGAGATCTTCGGGATGCTCGGCCCCAACGGCGCCGGCAAATCCTCCACCCTGGCCTGTATCGAGGGGCTGCGGGCGCCGGACGGTGGCCGCGTGCTGGTGGCAGGCCGCGACGTCGCCAGCGAGCCGATGGCCGTAAAAGCACAGCTGGGCGTGCAGCTCCAGAAGTCGGCCCTGTTCGTGGAGTTGAGCGCCGTGGAGCTGGTTGAGCTCTACGCCGCGCTGTACAACCGCTTTCCCAGTCGGCGCGAGGCCCTGGCGCTGCTCGAGCGCTTCGGGCTGGGCGCGAAGGCGGATGTGCGGCCGGGGCGGCTCTCGGGCGGGCAGCAGCAGCGGCTCTCCCTGGCCCTGGCCTTCGTGAACGATCCGCAAGTTGTGCTGCTGGACGAGCCCACCACCGCCCTCGACCCCCAAGGCCGCCGGGCGATCTGGCGGCTGATCGAGACGATGCGCGCCGAGGGCCGCACCGTGCTGCTCACCACTCACAGCATGGAAGAGGCCGAGGCGCTCTGCGACCGAGTGGCGATCATCGACACCGGCAGGCTGGTGGCACTTGGCAGCCCGGCCGAACTGATCGCGCGCCACGGATCGGACGACGGCGCCCCACGGCGGGCGCCCAACCTGGAGGATGTCTTCCTCGCTCTGACCGGCCACGAGCTGGTTGAGGCGGCCTGAGTGCCTCCAGCAAGCTCCTGGCCTGATCCCCGAACGCATGGACCAAGGCTACGCTGCGCCTACACCGAGCCATACTGACTGAAGGAGGGACTATGGACCGCACCGCTATCGCTACGCTGCTGGGCTTTCTCGCCGCCGTCTGCTTCATCTCGATCGGATTCGACATCCTCCCGAGGAACATCGCCATCTTCGCCGGGATCGTCTTCTCGATGGCCGCCGGGCTTACGTGGAGTTTAGCGCGGGGGCGCGCCCGCGACTGAGCCATGCCCACACCCCTGGCCTGATGCCTGCCCCACGCCTCTTGCGGGGCGCAAGCGCTTCGCGCCACTGCGTCCGCCGCCCCCGCATCCCCGGCCCAGGAGGGCCCACGCCGGCCCTCCTGGACCTCCCGCGCCAGGGGACGCTGTCCCCCTGAACCCCTAAAGCCGAGAGCGGAAGCGCCACTACCCACTCGACATCAGCTGCCCCGCAGCTCCGCTGCCCACGGGTATTGTGGTGGAAGCAAAGCTGCCCGACAGCTCTGCTTGCCCTGTGGCGGAATAGCGCCGGCACGCCGGAACGGACAGGGCGCAACCAGCGGGCGAGGGCCACAGCCCTTGGCCAGGGCTCAAGCCCGTCGATGGGTCGGGTCGCCCGCAGGCCGAGGGCACAGCACTGGCCTCCTACTTGGGGTCCAGGGGCAAGGCCCCT
>DAOUGF010000156.1:0-16048 GCA_034429295.1 Chloroflexaceae bacterium | reverse complement strand
GGCGTGCTGTCGATGGGATCGCGCAGCAACTCCCAATGCAGCGCGTGGAGCGTATCGTCGCCCTCCAGGTTCAGGCGCAGGCGCAGCGGCACGCCCAAGCCGTCGGCGTAGCCACGCGCCTCGCGCCAGGCTCCCAGGAGCTCCTTGGAGGCGAACACCATCGCCGTGAGGGCGGCCCCGTAGACATCCGGCTGGACGATGAGCCGCTTCAGACTCTCATCGTCCAGCGTGATCGGCGTGCCGGGCACCAGGTCGGCTCGCTGGGCGGTGAGCGCCACGCGCATAGAAGCTGTGGTGGCGCCGTCGGCGCGGCGGGCTATGATGAGTTCGATATCGGGGATGGCCATGGCGACAGTGTTGTATTTGGGATGCCTGTCGCCACTATAGCAGCAGGCGGGGGTGGATGCAATGCCGCACAGCTTCCACAGCTTCCGGAAGCTTTAAGCTTCCGGAAGCTGTGGAAGCTGTGGAAGCTGGTGCGCGCGTCGGGCGCCGCGTGGTTGACGCGCCCCCCACCTTCTGCTACTCTTGCGGCTTGAATTCGCGCCGGGGCGCCCGCGCGCAGTTACGAAATGATAGGAGCAACAGAGTGCGAATCGCGATTACGGGCGCTCGCGGGCAGCTCGGCGGCGCCCTCTGGGCCGCCCTCAGTCCTGGCCACGAGGTGATACCCCTCGGCCACGATACGCTAGAGCTCAGCAGCCCTTCGGCGGTCGAGCAGATCTGCGCCACCGGCGCCGATCTGGTCATCCACTCCGCCGCTTATACCAACGTGGACGGCTGCGCCCGCGAGCCGACCCGTGCCTACATGGTCAACGCCATCGGGACGAAGCACGTGGCCCTCGCCTGCCGCCGCTTAGACGTGCCCCTCGTCTATATCAGCACCAACGAGGTCTTCTCGGGCCACGCCTCAAGCCCCTACACCGAGTACGACCAGCCGCGCCCGATCAACGCCTACGGTAGCTCGAAGTGGGCCGGCGAGCAGGTCGTGCGCGAGCTGTTGGGCAGCTACTATATCGTGCGGGTGGCCTGGCTCTTCGGCGGCGAGCGGAACTTCGTGCGCACGGTGCTGCGCCTCGCCGACAATCCCCCGCCCGATGGCCTGCGGATGGTGGACGACGAGGTGGGCAGCCCTTCCTACAGCGTTGATGTTGCCGACGCCATCGCCCGCCTGATCGCCACCGAGCATTTCGGCACATACCACTTTGTCAACAGCGGCTACTGCTCGCGCTACGAGTTCGCCCGCGCCATCCTGCGCCTCGCTGGTCGCCCCGAGCTGCCGGTCACGCCGATCAAACTTGCCGACTTTGTGCGCGACAGCACCCCGCCGGCCTTCACTCCCCTCGCCAACCTGGCCGGCGCCGCCATCGGTATCACCTTCAGGCCTTGGGAAGAAGCCGTGGCGGCGTATCTGGCGACATTGTAGCTTTATGGAACCACAGACATCTCTCGGGATGGATCTGTAAGGGCGGCCCGTCGTGGCCGCCCCCCTTGGGATGCGCCAGCCGAGCCGTTACCGGCGAATAATCGTGGTTCTATGTTGCGGCCTGCGGATCGCAGGCAATCTGCACTCTGCAAGCTGCAATCTGCGATGATCGACGTCATCATCCCCAACTATAACGGCGCCGCCCTGCTGCCCACCTGCCTCGACGCCCTGCGCCGGCAGACCCGCCGCGACTTCGTGGTGACTGTGGTGGACGACGGCAGCACCGACGACTCCCTCGCCCTGCTCGCCGAGCGTTACCCGGAGGTGCAGGCGCTGGCGCTGCCCCGCAACCGCGGCCTTGCCGTCGCCGTTAACGCGGGCATCGCCGCTACCAGCCGGCCGATCGTGGTGCTGCTGAACAACGACACCGAGGCCGACGAGCGCTGGTTGGAGCAGCTCGTCGGCGCCCTGGAGCGATACCCGGAGTACGCCTTCGCCGCCAGCAAGCTGCGCCTCTTCGATCGTCGCGATCATCTCCACTCCGCGGGCGACTTCTACCGGCCGAACGGCGAGCCCGGCAGCCGCGGCGTCTGGGAGCGGGATAGGGGGCAGTACGATATGATGGGCGAGGTCTTTGGCCCGTGCGGCGGCGCCGCGGCCTATCGCCGGGCGGCCCTGGAGCAGCTCGCCGAGGGCGGCCGCGTCTTCGACGAGGACTTGGTGATGTACTGCGAGGATGTGGACCTGAACCTGCGGGCGCGACGGCGGGGGCTGCGCACGCTCTTCGTGCCCACGGCCGTGGTCTACCATAAGCTGAGCGCTACGGGCGGCGGGGTTCTTGCAAGCTACTACTGTGGGCGCAACTTTCCCCTCGTGTGGGTGAAGAATATGCCGCCCCGCCTGGCCCGCCGTTACTGGCCGGCCTTGCTGGCCTCGCAGCTGGGCTTCGCCCTCCACAGTCTGCGCCATTTCCGTGAGCCGGCGGCCCGCGCAAGGATGCGCGGCCAACTCGCCGCGCTGGGCGCCCTGCCCCGCTTCTGGCGCAAGCGCGCCGCGCTGCGGCCCGGTGAGACGCTGGTGTTATGATGGGAGGGCTTCGCCTAACCTGTAAGGACAGCTGACTGTGCCGGACACCACGCCATACCTGTCGATCGTCATCCCAGCCTACAACGAGGAACGCCGCCTGCCGGGCACCCTCGCGCGCATCGCCGCCTACCTCGCCGCGCAGCCCTACCGCAGCGAGGTGCTGGTGGTAGACGACGGCAGCACCGACGCCACCGCTGCTGTCGCCGAGCGGCCCGGCGTGGAGGTGTTGCGCCGCGACCATCGGGGTAAGGGCTTCGCCGTGCGAGCCGGCGCCTTGGCCGCCCGTGGCGAGGTGGTGTTGCTCTGCGATGCTGACCTCGCCGTCCCCATCGAGGAGTGGCCGAAGCTTGAGGCTAGCCTGCAGGCGGGGGCCGATGTGGCCATCGGTTCTCGCGAGGGCGCTGGCGCCAGCCGCGAGGGCGAGCCCTGGTATCGCCACATGATGGGCCGCGTCTTTAACACCATCATCCACTTCGTCGCCCTGAGCGGCATCGAGGACACACAGTGCGGCTTCAAGGCTATGCGCCGCCCGGTCGCCCAGGAGCTCTTCCGCCGCGTTCGCATCTACGGCGACGATGCGCCTGTGGTGCGCGGCGCCGCCGTCACCGCGTATGATGTGGAGCTGCTCTTCCTCGCCCGCAAGGCCGGCTACCGGATCGTCGAGGTTCCCGTGCGTTGGCAGTACGGCACCGAGACGAAGGTAAATCCCTTGCGGGACTCGCTCCGTAATCTGCGGGATGTGCTCGCCGTTCGCCTGAACGATCTGCGGGGCCGCTATCGTCAGCCCGAGGAGCTCCAGCGAGAGCTCCCTGAGCCCAAGGCCGCCAAAGATCGCAGCCCGTAGGCGCCGTTCGATATGATGCCCGATGATGGTTTTGACGCGACCGCCCGATGGCGGAATGGGCGGGCCGGCGTGCCCGCCCGTAAGATCAGGAATTAATTTATGGAGCTAACCAAGAGCCAGCGCAGCTATCTGCGCCGGTTGGCTAACCCACTCAAGGCCACGGTGATGCTGGGCAGGCAGGGGCTCACCGAGCAGCTGCTTGGCAAGATCAGCCAGGAGCTCGAGGCCCACGAGCTGATCAAGTTGCGCCTGCTCGAGCACAAGGAGCAGAAGGATCAGCTCGCCCGGACGATCGTCGAGGAGGCCGGCGCCGCCCTCGTCGCCATCGTCGGGAATGTCGTCACGCTCTACCGCCCGAACCCCGAGCTCAAGGAGCGCATGATCCCGTTGCCTCAGGGCGATGAGGAGGAATCTCTATGAGCGGCTCTGAGATCGTGCGGCGCCGGCGGCTTTGGTACGCGGCTCTGCTTGGCGGCGCCCTCTGGCTGGCGCGAGTATCGCTCCTGCCAGCGCCGATCCGCGGCGCCCGGCTCAGTGGAGTCAGCGGGGCAGGCCCTTTCTACGCCCAATTGAGCTGGACGTACGGCATCGGCGCCCGCCCTATCAGCATCATCTTCGATCTGGAGGCAGGGCCGGCCGCCGGCAGCGCCACCACCGACGGCGAGACGCTCGAGACGGAGATCCCTCTCGCCGCCTCGCCGGCGGGGCCTTACCGGATCACGATCAGCGCCACGTATCGTATCCTTGGCGTCGCGCGGACCGTGGTGACGGTCGTGGAGGGGGAGTGGGCCAGGGGGTGAGCCTCTATGGAGAGCCACACAAATTCTTCGTCAGGCCCGCAGAGCCAAAGCATTTACTAGGCGAATGCCTCGGCCGTACGTTCTGAGCGACAGATATGGCTCTATTTCGCTGCAGCCTCAAGCTCGGCGATCTTCGCCCGCACCTGAGCGGCGAGGCGCTGCAGCTCGCGGTTCACCACGTACTGCCACTCCTCGGCCTCTTTGTCTTCCAGGGCCCCGCCGCCATACTTGAGCTCCATGGCCAGCGCCCAACCCTTCTTCTCGGCGAAGCGCTCAAGCTCGCGCTGGCGGCTCGGCGGCCAGCGCCGTTTGATAAAGGCGCGGAAGGCCAGCTCCCGCCGCCGTGACCCATCAGGGTCGAGCGATGGCAGCGTGAAGTATGGCTCGTTGTCTTTCGGGTCCGGCTCAGCTGCTCTGGTGAAGTAGAGGACCTTGTGGGGGATCGAGTAGCGCCACTCGCCATCGCCGGCGTAGTTTGCCGGGTTGTTGGCGATGGCGCCGATGAGCATCCGGTCAGTGATCGTCATCTGAGCACCCTCACAGCGGCGGCGCCGACAGCGGGCCGCCCCCGACGACCAAGGATAGCATGGGCCTGCCCGCCGCGCAACGTCTCCGTTGCGTTCTCTATCAGCAGTATGGTAAAGTGGTCATGCAGCGCCCAGGGAGAAAGCGATGACGGCACCTGACGAGACGAACCGCATCACCCCCGCCATCGAAGATTATCTAAAGGCGATCTATACGCTCCAGCAGCAGAATGGTACCGTCACCACCTCGCTGCTCGGCGAACAGCGTGGCTCCAAGCCTGGCTCCGTCACCGGCATGGTGAAGAAGCTCGCCGAGATGAACCTGGTGCAGCATACGCCTTACCAGGGCGTGTTGCTCACGGCAGCCGGCGAGCGCATCGCCCTCGAGGTGATCCGCCACCATCGCCTGATCGAGCTCTACCTCGTTGAGGCCCTCGGCTATAGCTGGGACGAAGTTCACGAGGAGGCCGAGCGGCTGGAGCACCATATCAGCGAGAAGCTCGAGGCCCGCATCGCCGACCGCCTCGGCCACCCGACCTTCGACCCTCACGGCGACCCGATCCCGACGCTCGAAGGGCTGCTCCCTGCCTCCGACGACATCCGCCTCGCGGATCTGCAGGTGGATGAGCAGGCCCGCGTGCTCCGCGTGCGCGACCAGAGCGCCGAGCGGTTGCGTTATCTCGCCGACCTCGGCCTCGTTCCCGGCGCCCTCGTGATGGTCACGGCCAGCGCGCCCTTCGACGGGCCGATCACTGTGCGTCTCGGCGATGACAATCACGCTCTCGACCGGCGCATGGCCCGCACGATCGAGGTGGAGCGGCTAGAGTCCTAGCCACGCCGCGTACGCCGCCTGCTGGGCCGGGCTCGCCTCGGCGATCGGCGCCAGCTCGAGGGTGTTGTTCGGAGCCTGGGCCAGCGTCACAGGCACTTCCAGCAGCGCGTCGCCGCGGAAGAGCGTGAGCCGCACTGTGTCGCCGGGGGCGCGCTCGCCGAGTCGCGCGTTCAGCTGCTCCTCGTTGACCCGCCAGCCGTCCAGCGCCAGCAGTTCGTCGCCGGCGTAGACGCCCGCGCCGTAGGCCGGGCCGTCAGCCCGCACCGTGGCCACCAGGGTTCGCTCGCCCTCGCGCTTCAGGCTTAGCCCGAGCCAGGCCTCGGGCCCGCGGCGGCTCCAGCGGGGCTCCAGGCCGACCACGGCCAGCCCTGCGGCGTAATCCAGTTCCGCGGTGCCGGCCACGTAGCGCGCGAAGAAGTTGCGGAAGGCCTCGGCGCCTTCGCTCACCAGTTCCTCCAGGGCCGCGAGGACGGCGCCCTCCTCGGGGATGCCGGGGCCATCGATCGGGTAGCGGGCGAAGAGTAGCCGCAGCAGGTCGTCGAGCGAGCGGGCGCCGCCGCTCTGGCGCCGCAGCTCCATGTCAAGGAGCATGCAGACAAGGCTGCCCTTGAGGTAGTAGGAGATGCTGGAGTTGGCGCTGTTCTCGTCGGGGCGGTAGAGCTTGATCCAGGCATCGAAGCTGCTCTGCTCCACGCTCTGTAGCAGGCGGCCCGGCTGGCTCTGCAGCGCCACGATCTTGTCGGCCAGCTTCTCCAGGTAGCGCTCCGGCTTCAGCAGGCCGGCCCGCACCAGCAACAGGTCGTCGTAGTAGCTGGTGCCGCCCTCCATCAGCCAGAGCAGGCGCGTGTAATTCTCGCGTTGGTAGTCGAACGGCCCGAGGGGCGCCGGTCGCAGTCGCTTCACATTCCAGACGTGGAACAGCTCGTGAGAGGTGATCGAGAGATAGCGCTCGTAGCTGCGCTCCGGCCTGAAGGTCCAGCGGTTGACCTGGTTCGTCACGCTGTTGCGGTGCTCCAGGCCGCCGCCGCGCCCGTCCACGAGATGCAAGATGAAGGTGTAGTGGCGGTACGGCAGCCCGCCGAAGAAGTCGCGCTGCGTCTCCACGATGCGCCGCGTATCCTCCAGCAGGCGCGCCTCGTCCTCGTTGCCCCGGCCCCAGATGGCGATGCGGTGGGGGATGCCGCCCACCTCGAAGTGGAGCAACCGGTGCGTGCCGCACTCCACCGGGCAGTCCACGAGATGGTCGTAGTTCTCGGCGATGAAGGACCAGGTGCCGGGAGTCGCTTCCGACCCTTGCTCCCACGGGTCGAGCCCCGTCGTCACCTGCCAGCCCTGCGGCGGCTCGACGTTCAGGCGCAAGGGCTCGTTGGTGCGCCCCGGCACATACATAAAGACGCAGGCGCCATTGAAGTAGCCGTGGGTGCCGTCGAGGTGGCTGGTGCGCACCGTCAGCTCGTTGGCGTAGACCTGGTAGCTGGCGCGAAGGCGCGTCGCCCCGCCGGTTTCAATCTGCCAGGTGTCTTTGGCCGTCTTGCGCCAGGCGAGCTCGCCTGCGCCTTCGGCTTGGGCGCTGAAGCCCTGGACGTGGCGGGCGTACTCGCGGATCATGTACGACCCCGGCGTCCAGGCGGGGAGCACGAGCTCGAGCGTGGGGCCGGCGATCTCGTCCACCTCCACAGTCACGTGGAATAGGTGGCTGTGGGGCGCGGGCATCGCGATGGTGTAAGTGATCATGGTGATAGATTTACATATTCCAGGCTGGCGTTGCTGGGGCAAGCGGCTCACGGCAAGGCGAAGTAGCGCCAGCCGCTGCGATTCCCCGTGCTGATGCTGATACCGCGGAAGGCCAGCCGGGCCTCGGGATCATCCTTGGGCACCGTCACTGCCACCCAGCCTTCGGCGGTTCCGCCGGGGAAGAGTTGGGCGAACAGCTCAGGCTCGGGCTCAACGATCGATACCTGCTCGAACTCGGTTTCGGCGCTGGCGCCGGTGAAGAGGCTGTCGAAGGCGAGGGCCGGCGCATCGGCATCGGCGATATTGCGCAGCCGGACGTAGGCGGCGACGTACTCGGCGCCTGCGGGCGGCTCCTTGTTGTAGCGGTTGCCCTCATAGATGAGCTGCCAGGCCTTGTCGCCCCGCAGCACCTGCTCCACGCTCACCTCCCAATCGTCGGTGATGGCGAGATCGCCAACCTCAGCGGGCTCCCGCGGGTCGGCGCCCACAGCGTTGGGCGCGATCGCGGCGAGCGCGGGGTCGGCTGCGACCGCGGCGTCGGGCGTGAGGGCCATGATGCGGGCCTCGCCGGTGATCAGGCTGCCGGCCACCATGAGCAGGTTGCGCTCCTCGACGCCGACGAGGTAGGCGAGCCAGCCCTCGGCGGCCTCGCCGGGCGGCAGCTGATCGCTGCTGGCGAAGCTGGGCGATGGCGGCACTCCGGCGCTGCTATAGACCACGTTGCGCTCCCCGACCACGTGCAGGTCGCTCAGCCGATACTGGGCCTCCTGCGCGGTGGAGGTGGCCCGCACCCGCAGCAGCAGGTACTCCATCCCGTTTGGGGGCGCCTCGTTGTTGCTGTTCGCCTTGCGCATCAGCTCGTTGGCCTCCGCGCCGCGGAGACACTCCAGCAGTTCCACCCGCCAGCCCGGGAGCGCCAGCGCTGTTCCTGGCGGCAGCGGGTTGGCCCGCGTGGTGCCGGCGGGCGGGCCGGGGTCGGGCAGCGAGCCATTGAACGTGGTGTGCGAGCTGCTGGTGCTCGCCTGCGGAGTGCCTGCCTCCACCGTTATCGTGACCATCGTGCCGGACCCGGCGCCCTCGCGTTGGCTGAAGAGCGTCCCTAGCAGCACGAAGAGCAGCACCCCGATGAGCGGCCAGGCCAGGGCTCGCAGCCAGAGGTTGGGGCTGGGCGATGGCTGCGGTTGCGCCCCTGTAGCGGCCACGGGCGTGGGCGCTGGACCCGCCGGCCTGGCAGCAATTGCCACCGTCGTCTTGCCGGCGCTGCTCGCTTGGGCGCTTGGCCGCGCCTCGGTGCTGGCCGTGGTCGGGGCGATCGCCCGCAGGGCGGTGCGCATCTCGGCGGCGGAGGCTGGCCGCATGGCAGGGTTCAGCGCGAGGGCCTGGCCGAGCAGGTCGGAGAGCGCGTGGGGGAGCTGCGGGTTGCGCTCGTGGGCAGGGCGTAGCGGGTCGGGCTCGCCGCGGACGGCGGCGGCGGCGCGGGTGAGGGCGTCGGGCGGGGCGGCGCCGGTGAGCAGTTCGTAGAGTGTGGCGCCCACCGAGTAGAGGTCGCTGCGGGCGTCGGTGCCGCTGCCCTGGATCTGCTCGAGGGGCGCGTACTGGGGCGTGTAGCCGAAGAGGCTGGGGTTGGCCGCGGTGGCGCCGGCCGGCTCGCCCTTGGCCAGGCCGAAGTCGAGCAGGATCAGCTCGCCGCGATCGGTGAGCTTGAGGTTCTGGGGCTTTACATCGCGGTGGATGATCGGCGTGCGGCGCGTGTGCAGGTAATCGAGAGCATCGAGCAGCCTGTCGGCCCAGGGTAGCACCTCGGCGAGCGTGAAAGGGCCGGCGCGGCCCTTGAGTAGCGCCGCCAGGTCATCGCCGGGGATGTACCGCATCACCAGGAACTGGCCGTTCGCCTCGGTGAAATGGTCGCTCACCATCGCGAGGGCGGGGTGGTGCAGGCCGGCGAGCAGGCGCGCCTCGCGCTCGAAAGCCGCCCGCAGCTGCGGGTCGGTCATGAGCGTCTGCTTGAGGGCGACGGTATTGCCGAGGCGCTCGTCGGTGGCCCGATAGACCGCGCCCATGCCGCCTTGGGCGATCAGCGCCTGGATGCGGTAGCGGCCCTGGAGCAGCGTGTCGGGGGCGAGGTGCATAGCTGCGTCCTACCGCCGCCCAAGCCACCCGCAAAGCTTCTAACTTGGGGGTGGCGCTTGGGGACGGCCTGGCCGTGCCGGTGTGCCAACCGCAGACGGCGGGCACGGCGCTGGGTGCGGACTACTCAGTGTACGGCAGGAACAGGCGCTCGAAGAGCAGCTCGAAGTTGGGCGAGTCGCTGGAGATGTGCTCGTAGATCTCAACCACGCGGGCGGCCTGGTGGCGGCGGCGCCAGAGCGCCTCGGCGAAGCGGTCGTCTTCGATCAGCCCCCGCTGCTTGAGGAAGGCGTAGAACTGCTTGAGGGCGGTGCAGATCTCACGGACCTGGCGGGCCGAGGTGTTCAGCACGCGGCGGGGATAGTAGAAGAAGAGGCACTCGTCCAGGGTGGCGTAGTCGCCCTCAGCGAGGGTGCGCCCGTAGTAGGAGGCGAGGAAGTCGGCGTAGATATCGAGGGCGCGAGTGCGGATACGGACTGTGCCCTCGCTCTTGCCCATCTCGAACAGGTAGTCATGGAACTGGCGGATCAAGTCGCCGTTGGCGGCGAAGGCATCGACCGTCTCGTCGTCATCAAATTCGTCGTCGAGCTCGTCAATCGTGTCGTCGTCCCAGGCATCCTGCCAGTCGCTGGAGAGGAGGCCATCGGCGGTGAGCTCGATCTCCTCCTCAGGGGGCACAAGCTCGATGCGGGGGAAGAGCTCGGGGGCGCGGGCGAGGAGCATATTCAGGTGTTGGGCGACGATCAGCTCGGCCTCCTCGGGGCGAGCCTCCTGGAGGCGCTCGGCGTCCTCCTGGGGGATGAGCTCGAGCACGCGCTGGCGGGCTGCGTCGATCGTGGCCGGATCGTCCATGTCGACCTCGTCCTCGGCGAAGATCCCATCGGGATCCCAGTCGCTCACCTCCCAATCGCTCTCGCTGAGGGCCGGGTCGAGGCTGCCGAAGATCGCGCGGTCGGGCTCGTCGTCGTCGACGGCGCCGAAGCCGGCCGAGGCCCGCTGCACCTGGCCACTCCAGAGGCCGGCGTCGGCGTCGCGGCGCCTGGCGCGGTGCAACTCTCGCTGCAGGGCTTCGATCTCGGCGAGCAGGGCGGAGTCGCTGGCCTGGTAATCTCGCTCGCTGCGGGCGCTCTGCTCGAACACCTCGGCGGTGCCGAAGAGGTGGAGCGAGCCGATCCGCTGGCTGGTGAGGAAGATATCGTCAACCAGCTGCAGGCGGCCGTCGCGTATCACCAGATGCTGCCAGGGGCTGCCTGGGTAGGCGTTGCGCCAGGGCGCGGTGGCGAAGATCGGCAGAATGACCTCGTCGCAGGGCACAAGGGCGGCCTGGGAGCGGCGCACCCGCTCGACGATCGTCTCGAGCAGCTCGGCGTCCTGGGCGGCGACGGCGGCGGCGCGAAACTCCTCGCGGGGCTCGCGCTCGATCTGCAGCACGAGCGGATCGGCGCTGACCACGCTGACGAGGATGCTGTCGCCAGGGGCGAAGCCGGTGCTGGCGTACCAGTTCCGCAGGTCGAAGGCGGGGAGCGCGGCGTCGCGGCCCTGCTCGGCGTCGAGATCAACAAAGGCCATCGTCTGGCCGGCGCTGTCGCGGAGGGTGCAATCGTAGTTGCGCAGGCCGGCGAAGGGCTGCAGATGCACCAGGGGGAGCAGGCCGCTCTGGAGATCCCGCGGCCGGGGGAGGCAGCGGAAGCGCAGGCCCTGGAGGGCGATCCGCAAGGGCACGAGCTGGCTGCGGTTGAGGCGCAGCCACCCGAGGGTGAGGCCGTCCCAGCGCAACCGCTCGCGGATGGTGGCGTAGGGGTTCTTGGCGTTGCTGGGCCGGTGCTCCAGCACGCGTTCGAGCACGCGGCGCTCGTCTACCGGGCCATCGTACTCATCGGCCAGGAGCCGCAGAATATTGGCTATTGTGGGCTCGTGGTGTGTCATAACCCCGTTCCATACTAGCGGCGCCCGCGCTGCGGGCCTCAGATCAGGCGAAGGCGACCTGCCTGGCGCCGTCGGCAGGCCCCCATCCAGCGAATTGATCGGGGTGGATCAGCCGGGCGAGCAGCTCCAGGCTATCAACGATACGCGGGCCAGGGCGGCTGAAGTAGCTGTTGCCATCGACGGCGTAGACCCGGCCAGCGCGAACTGCGGGCAGCGCCGACCATCCCATGCGGTGGGGCAGGATCTCCTGGGCCTCGCAGACGGCCCGCTCCAAGTCGAAGCCGCAGGGGGTGAGCACGATCACCTCGGGGGCGAAGGCGATCATATCGCCCCAGGAGATGCGGCGCGACGGCTCGCCGGCGCGGCCAAGGCCGGGCTTGCCCCCGGCGATCGCGACCATCTCGGGTAGCCAGTGGCCGGGGCCATAGGGCGGGTCGAACCACTCCAGACAGGCCACGCGGGGCTGTCGCGGCACCTTGGCGGCGCGGGCTCGTACCGCCTCGACCCGGGCCCGTAGCTCGGCCACAAGGGCCTGGGCCTGCGGGCGGCGGCCGGTGGCGTTACCCACGGCCAGGATGCTGCCCAGGATGCCGTCGAGGCTGGTGGGCTCCAGGGAGAGGATCTGCGGCTCGTGGCGCGCATCGGCCACGGCCCGCTCGACGACGCCGAAGGAGACCGCGCAAACCTCGCAGAGGGCCTGGGTGAGGATCAGGTCGGGGCGAAGCTGCTCGAGTTGGGCTGTGTCGAGGGTATAGATCGAGAGCCCGTCGCGGAGCTGGCCCCGCACGGCGGTGTCGATCTCGGCCGAGGTGGCGTCCTGATGGTCAAGAGCGCTGGCGGTGATCACGGGGCGGGTGCGCGCCTCTGGGGGATAGTCGCACTCGTGGGTCACCGCCACCACCTGGTCGCCAAGACCAAGGGCGAAGGCGATCTCAGTTGTGCTGGGAAGGAGCGAGACAATGCGCATCCGACACTCCGTGGCTGCCGTTGACGACGGCTACAGCGTAGCATCAGGGAGGGGGGGTGTCAAGGAAGGCGGCGCCTACTCGATCGTCATCACCTTCAAGAAGTTGGTCGGGCCGTAATGGTAGATGGGGTGGCCGCCGGTCAGCACCACCTGATCGCCACGCTGCACGATGCCGTGCTCTTTGAGCAGGGCCTGGAGCTGCTTTTCCAGCTCGTCGAGCCGGTCCTCCATCTTGGTCAGCAGCGAAGTGACACCCCAGTAGAGGGCGGTGCGGCGGGCCGTCTCCGGCTTCGGACTGAAGGCGATGATCGGCACCGGGGGACGATAGTGCGAGACGAGGCGGGCGCTGGAGCCGCTCTGGGTGAGGACGGCGATGGCGCGGATGGGGAGCGAGCGAACGATCGTGGCGGCGGCGTCGGCGATGGCGCGGGCCTCGGACTGCACCTCGGGGATGGCCCAGCGTGGCGTGGCGTTATGGTTGACGGTGTTGCCGCTCGCCTCCACCGCATCGGCGATCAGGGCCATCATCTGCACGGCCTCGATGGGGTAGGCGCCCGCGGCCGTCTCGCCGGAGAGCATCACGGCGTCGGTGCCGTCGATGATGGCGTTGGCCACATCGCTGGCCTCGGCGCGGCTGGGCCGCGGGTTCTGGATCATCGACTCGAGCATCTGAGTGGCGGTGATCACCGGGATCAGCGCCCGGTTCGCCGCATCGATGATCTGCTTCTGCACCAGCGGCACCCGCTCCGGCGGCATCTCCACGCCGAGGTCGCCCCTGGCCACCATGATCCCGTCGGCGACCGAGAGGATCTCGGGCAGCACGTCGAGGGCCTCGGGCCGCTCGATCTTGGCGATCAGCGGCGTATTGTAGCCCGCCTTCGCGATCAGATCCTTCACTTGGGTGATGTCGCTCGCCTTACGCACGAACGAGAGCGCCACATAGTCCACGCCCTGCTCAAGGCCAAAATAGAGATCCTCGATATCCTTCTCGGTGGCGGCCGGGGCGCTCACCCGCACGCCGGGCAGGTTGATGCCCTGGTGCTCCTTGAGCCGCCCGCCATGGACAACCTCTGTCTCGATCTCGGTATCGTTGCGGGCGGTCACCACCAACTCGATCAGGCCATCCGAGAGCAGGATGCGGTCGCGGGGGCGCACATCGCTGGGGAGGTTCTTGTAGGTGGTGCTGACGCGGTTTACGTTGCCGATGCAAGGCTGGTTGGTGATCACGAACTTCGCGCCGGCCACGAGCTCAACGGGCTCGCCGCGCTCCAGCGAGCCGGTGCGAATCTTGGGGCCCTGCAAGTCCTGGAGAATGGCGATATGCTTGCCGGCCTCCGCGGCGGCGCGCCGCACCATAGCGATGCGGGCGGCGTGCTCGGCGTGGGTGCCGTGGGAGAAATTCATGCGGGCGACGTTCATCCCGGCCCGGATCAGGCCGGCGATCCGCTCCGGCGTGCTCGTCGCCGGGCCCAGGGTTGCCACGATCTTCGTCCGTCGCATCGGCTTGTTCTCCTCAGCTCCAGCTATCGAGAGGGCTGGCGGGATGTTGGGGCGGTGCTACGTAGGGACGACCGACGACAGACGACAGACGACCGCCGGCAGCCTGCCCGACGGTGGTTCGTCGTCTGTGGTCGCTCGTTATCCAATCCACTTTCCACATTGGTGGTAGGGACGACCGAGGACCGACTACCGCCGGCAGCCTGCCCGACCGTGGTTCGTCGTCTGTGGTCGCTGTTATCCATACATGTCGCTCGGAGCATACGGCTGAAGCATTCGCCCCAGGTTGTTCGTATGGTACGGGCACTATCCAGGGCGAATGCTTCAGCCCTACGGGCCTACCGAAAGATTTCTGTGGCTCTACATAGCGGTACGGACTACGCTGTACGGACACTAGGGCCCTACGGTCACCAGGGGCGCGATCTGCGCGAAGAGCTTCGCACCGATACCGGTCACCTCTCGCAGCTCCTCCACGCTTTTGTACGGCCCGTGCTCTTCGCGCCGGGCCAGGATGCGGCTCGACAGGGTCGGACCCACGCCCGGCAATTCCTCCAGCTCGGCGGCGCTCGCCCGGTTCAGGTCGATCAGGCCGTCGTCCGCGGCGGCCTCGCTCGCGCTGGCTGGGAATGGTTCGGCGGCGGCCTCAACGGGGGCGGCCAGATCGGTGAAGAAGGGGACATGGACGTGTTGCGCATCGCTCACGGGCTCTGCCAGGTTCACCTGCTCGCTCGCCGCGTCGGGGCTGAGCCCTCCCGCCGCCGTCACGGCGTCCTTCACCCGCGCGCCCGCCGGCAGCCGGTAGACGTCCGGCGCCAGGACCGCGCCCGTCACATAGACCACCAGCTCCGGTGCCTCCTCGGGCTCCAGCGGCTCGGGCGGCCCGGGCGGCTCGGCGGGTTCCGGGCCAAACTCGTCGAGGCCGCCCAACGCGTCCAACTGGTCGTCGGCCGCGGCGACAGGCGCGGCGGGCGGCGCCCAGCGCGGGATGAAGTTTATTACCAGCACAGCCGAACCGAGCAAAAAGCAGGCCGCCGCGGCGACTAACCGTGGCGAGCGCCACCAGATCTGCCCCTCCATCGTCGCCCCCTTCGGTAGATATGCCGTACAACAGCATGTACCGCGGGGCGGCGAGGAAGGATGCGCTACGAACATTCGGCTGCGCCCGCATTATAGCATCGCAGCCGGCAGAGCCTTATTGTCCCTGAAGCTGCGCCGCCAGCGCCAGCCAGGGCGCCGGCTACAAAGCTCATCCCCGATCGCAACTTTGGCGTGCTGCTGTGAGTCAAAGCGACAGCTGCACGGCATCCTGGCGAGAATCTGCGCCTTTGCGAAGGATTAGGTGCTAACACTGCTCTAACGCGGTGCTAGTGCTCAATCTACGCTGTGATGCTACGATAGTCTCAGCAAATTCTGCACAGAGGAGTACACGAATATGTCTTTTAATACCAACCGTTTCACCCAGAAATCGGTTGAGGCGATCATCGCCGCCCAGAGCGCGGCCGAGCGCAATGGGAACAGCGAGGTGCAGCCCGAGCACCTGCTCTTCACGCTGCTCGACCAGCCCGACGGCGTGGTGCCCCAAGTGCTCGCCAAGCTCAACCTGCCGGTTGGGCAGCTGAAGCAGCAGGCCAACGCCGAGATCGCCAGGCTGCCCCGTGTGAGCGGCACGAACGTGCAGCCCCAGTACAGCTCGCGGCTGCGGGCGGTCTTGCTGCGCGCCCACGACGAGCTCGCGCAGTTCGGCGATGAGTATGTCTCGACCGAGCATCTGCTGCTCGCCATCCTCGACCATGCCGGCGGCGGCGCCGAGCGCATCCTCAAGCAGGCCGGCCTCACCCGTGACCGGCTGTTGGGCGCGCTGCGGGAGGTGCGGGGCGCTCAGCGGGTTACCAGCCCGAACCCCGAAGGCACCTACGCCGCGCTGGAGCAGTACGGCCGCAACCTTACCGAGCAGGCCCAGCGCAATAAGCTCGACCCTGTGATCGGCCGCGACGAGGAGATCCGCCGCGTGATCCAGATCCTCTCCCGGCGCACCAAGAACAATCCGGTGCTGATCGGCGAGCCCGGCGTGGGTAAGACGGCGATCGTCGAGGGTTTGGCCCAGCGGATCGTCCGCGGCGACGTGCCTGAGGCCCTGAAGGGCAAGCAAGTGATCGCCCTCGATTTGGGCGCCCTGATCGCCGGCGCGAAGTACCGCGGCGAGTTCGAGGAGCGGCTGAAGGCCGTGCTCAAGGAGATCCAGGAGCGGGACGACATCATCCTCTTCATCGACGAGCTCCACACGG